>JBKPOB010000001.1:0-4091 GCA_046732875.1 Verrucomicrobiota bacterium
CGCCGTGCTGGTCTGCGCGGCCCGAAGTTGCCCGCCGCTGCAGCAATCGGCTTACACTGCAGGTGGGCTCGACGCACAAACAGAGCGCGCATTTCGCGCTTGGTTGAGTCGTCCCGATCTCAACGAGTTTCTGATCGATAAAAACGAAGCCAACGTTTCGAATATCTTCAAATGGTTCAAAGGGGATTTCGACAAAGCCGGCGGCGTCAAAGCCGTGCTCGCCAAATATGCTCCTGCGCCGGCGCGCCCGATGTTGGAAAAGCCGAGCTGCAAAATCGGCTACAAATCCTACAACTGGGGCCTGAATGATCAGGGGCCGCGAGGCCGCAATTACAAGATCAACATCTTCGATTTTCTTCATTAGTCTGCGCTCGCCGCCATGAACTCACCAATGAAAGGCGACGGGATCTACAATGTCGTCGTGATCGGCGCGGGCACGGCAGGCTTGGTTACCGCTGCGGGAACGGCCGGACTCGGCGGTCGTGTTGCGCTGATCGAACGCAATTTGATGGGCGGCGATTGCCTCAACTTTGGTTGCGTACCGAGTAAGGCGCTCATTTCCTCTGCGCGGCTCGTTCAGCAAATCCGCGAATCGGAAAAGTGGGGTTTGGGTCAACAAGAGCCGCAGTTTGAATTCGAAAAGATCTTTGAGCGAATGCGTGCGCGACGCGCCAAGCTTGCGCCTAACGATTCGCAGGAACGCTTCGAATCCTTGGGCGTGGATGTGTTTCGCGGCGAGGCACGCTTTGTCTCGGCGGACGAAGTTGACGTGAACGGCCAAAGGCTCCGCGCGAAGAACTTCGTGATCGCTACCGGGAGTCGCGCGATGATTCCCAAAATCGAAGGCATCGACGGCGTTCCTTATTTTACCAACGAAACGATTTTTGACGGGTTAAAGGAAAAACCCGGAAGCATGATTGTCCTTGGAGGCGGGCCGATCGGTTGCGAACTCACGCAGACATTTTGTCGCCTTGGCACGCAGGTGACAATTATCCAGCGTGGCGATCAGCTTTTGCCACGAGAAGATCGAGATGTGGCGGAATTTCTTGAGCGCCGCTTGATTAACGAGGGTGTACGCATCATTAAGAATGTCGATGCGCGGGCCGTAGCAACCAATGACACAGGCGAAGTCGCGCTTGAATTCTTAGATCGACCATCGGGCGGGCTGGCCGAGCGGACTTTCTTTGCAGACGCGCTCCTTGTCGCCACCGGACGAAGTCCAAACCTGGAAAGCCTGGATCTGAAATCCGCGGGGGTCGACGTCAACGAGAGGGGGCTGCGCGTTACCGACTATCTGCAAACATCTCAACGGCACATTTACGCCGTGGGCGATGTGATTGGCCCATTCTTGTTCACGCACATGGCCGATGCGCAAGCGCGCGTAGTCGTGCGGAACATTCTCATGCCCTTCCAATTTCTGAGAGAGAAAATGGATTATTCGGTCGTGCCCTGGTGCACGTATGTGGATCCGGAAATTGCGCACGTTGGTCTCGGCGAAAGAGAAGCTAAGTGGCAAAATATCGATTACGATGTGTTTATCGTCCCGCTGGAAGATGTCGATCGCGCGGTGGTAGAGAGCGAAGAAGGCGGCTTTGCCAAGATCCTCACCCACAAAGGAAGCGACAAAATTCTCGGCGCAACCATTGTTGCGCCGCACGCCGGTGATTTGCTGCACGAGTTCGTAATCGCGATGAAGGCGGGAATCGGTATGGCCACGATTGCGTCAACGATTCACGCTTATCCGACACTCGCCGAGCTGGCGCGCAAAGCCGGCGACAAATACAACAGGACACGCCTGACTCCGACCGCGAAAAAGGTCTTTACCTGGCTTTACGCGCGCGCCCGCAAATGAGCAGCAAAAACAAAAGCGCAATAGCGCAGCTGATTGCACTCCTCGTGATTGTCATCGCGCTCTTCCTGGCGATGCAATTGCTGCCAGTTCAACAATGGCTCAGGGATTTCAATGCCTGGGTCGCGCACATGGGTGTTGTCGGCATTTTCATTTTCATCGGTGTTTATGCGGCGGCCACAGTATTGCTCGCGCCCGGGTCGATCCTGACCATCGGCGCTGGGTTCGCGTTCGGTCTATGGAAGGGCTTTCTTGCCGTTTCTGCAGGCTCAACCTTTGGCGCAGCATTGGCCTTTCTTGTGGCGCGTTTCATTGCCCGCGACAGAGTCGAAGCGATCGCTAAACGAAATGATAAGTTTCAGCGAATTGACAAAGCGATTGGTAAACAGGGTGCCAAGTTGATCTTTTTGCTTCGGCTTAGTCCGGTGGTCCCATTCAATATCAGCAATTACTTTTACGGCCTGACTTCGGTGAAGTTCTGGCCCTATGTGCTGGCAAGCTGGATCGGGATGATCCCCGGCACGTTTCTTTATGTTTACATTGGAACAGCCAGCCAGGCTGCTGTTTCAGCCGCAGCCGGCGGCGAAGCCGTGGAACACGGTTGGCAATATTGGACATTCGTATGCGTCGGTCTCGCGGCGACTGTGACCGTGACCGTCTGGGTCACAAAGATCGCCCGCGATGCGCTTCAGAAAACCGGAGACGTGCGGTAGACCCAAATCAACTCGTGACGCTCTCGTTCTTTTTTCTGCTCTCGGCTTCTTCGCAGTCGACCAACCGTCGATGTTCCGAAATCACGTCGGCTGGCACGGAACGCAACGCCATAATCACTAAAGCAGGGACAATGATCGCGTCATCGAGGTGGCCGATTACCGGGATGAAGTCTGGAACTAAGTCGAACGGCATGCACACGTAGGCAATGGCCAAGCCCAAAAACAACTTGGCGCGCGGCGGAGTCCGTTCATCGCGCAACACGCCGCGATACACGGTTATCTCACGCTTGAATGATTCCAAAAGCTGTCTGCTTCTCTCAAACGCCATAACATTTTGATCGATCGGTATTGCGAAATATCTGTGATCCCAAGCGTCCCTCCGTGCCTCGACAAATTGCAAGCTTTTCAGGAATAAGTCAGTCTGTTAAAGCTTCGCATTAAGATGATCGAAGCCCAAAGCAAAGAACGCATCGTACGCCAGCGTTACGCGGCTGGAGCAAAAGAACGCGCCGACAAACTGTGTTGTCCGGTCGATTACAACTCCGAGTATTTGGAAGTCATCCCGCGAGAAGTGATCGAGCGCGATTACGGCTGCGGCGATCCGTCGCGTTATGTGCGCGAAGGCGAAACCGTCCTTGATCTGGGCAGCGGTACAGGAAAAATCTGCTTTATCGCTGCGCAGATCGTCGGCCCCAAAGGCAAAGTCATCGGTATCGATATGACCGATGAAATGCTGGAAGTCGCGCGACGGAATGCGCCGGTCGTTGCCGAACGTCTCGGTTACACGACCGTCGAATTTCGGAAAGGTCGCATTCAGGATCTGGCACTCGATCTCGAATTGTTGGATCGAGAGCTGAAACAAAATCCAATAACAAACGTGGCTTCATTTCTCGCCGCGGACGAGCTGGCCGAAGAATTGCGGGTCAAACAGCCGCTCGTGGCCAACGATTCCATCGACGTGGTCGTTTCCAATTGCGTTCTCAATCTGGTGGAGCCGAAATCAAAGCGGCAACTCTTCGAAGAAATCTTCCGGGTTTTAAAAAAGGGAGGGCGGGCCGTGATCTGCGACATCGTGAGTGATGAAGAAGTACCCGAAGAAATGCAAAATGATCCGGAGCTGTGGAGCGGCTGCATTTCAGGGGCGTTGACCGAAGATGATTTCCTTCAAGCGTTCGAGCACGCTGGATTTTACGGAATCCAAATTTTGAAACTGGGCGTGCAACCGTGGCGCACCGTGCAAGGAATCGAGTTTCGTTCCCTTACCATCGAAGCCTTCAAAGGGAAACAGGGTGACTGCTTCGAACGCAATCAGGCGGTCATCTATCGCGGCCCCTTCAAGGAAGTGCTCGACGACGACAATCACCGGATGGAGCGCGGCAGACGCTACGCGGTCTGTGACAAGACTTACAATCTATATAAAAAGGCGCCCTATCGGGAATTCTTCGAGTTCGTCGATCCCATTCCCGATGTACCGTTGGCCGAAGCGAAGCCGTTCGATTGTTCGCGGACTGCTCTGCGTCATCCGAAAG
>JBKPOB010000002.1:0-7077 GCA_046732875.1 Verrucomicrobiota bacterium
TTCGAATACAGCAACGGTTTTCATGACGCGGCGAACGCGATTGCGACGGTTGTCTCGACCAAGGTTCTCACGCCCCGCCAGGCGATCGCGATGGCGGCTTTTTTTAATCTCACGGGCGCTCTTCTCGGTGGCGCAGTGGCATCGACGATCGGCAAAGGGCTTGTGGACACGAATGTTGTCACCATGCCTACGGTGCTTGCCGCGGTCGTCGCTGCCTTCGCGTGGAATATCACCACCTGGTGGTTCGGTCTTCCCTCGAGCTCGAGTCATGCGCTTATCGGCGGACTTTGCGGAGCGGCACTCGCGACGGCACGCGGCGATTGGTCGGTCATAAAGTGGAACGTCGGCATTTGGCCGAAAGTCGTCGTGCCGATGATTACGTCACCGCTCGCCGGATTTATCTTTGGCGGGCTACTGATGTTCGTGCTTTTCGCCGCGCTTCATCGCTTCACGCCTCACTTCGTCAACACGCTGTTCGGCAAGCTGCAAATTTTCAGCGCAGCGTGGATGGCGCACAGCCACGGCTCAAACGACGCACAAAAAACGATGGGCATTATCGCGCTCGCGCTTTTTACCGGCACCAATGCTGGCAGCTTCGATCACCTGCCCGGCGCGTTGGCCTTTCTTCGGACTCCAAGCTTCATGTTGCCCACGTGGGTCATCGTTCTCTGCGCTCTAACGATGGCTGTTGGAACAGCCGCCGGTGGCTGGCGCATCATTCGCACCCTCGGTCATCGTATGGTGAAGTTGCAACCCGTGAATGGCTTCGCTGCCGAAACCACCGCCGCAGTGATTATTCAAGCCGCCAGCTACTACGGCATTCCTCTCTCAACCACGCACGTAATTACAACATCGATCATGGGCGTCGGCGCAGTGAAGCGGTTCAGCGGAATGAAATGGACAGTCGTCGAGCGAATCATCTGGGCCTGGCTTTTCACCCTGCCAGCAAGTGGGCTGATCGGCTATGCATTGGAGCGTGTTGCAGCTGCGGCGTTCTGATCCCGCTGCTGGGAATGAAGTTAGCGCGCACGGAGTGCCGCCCCCTACCGAAGGAAATCAGCGTAACACGCATAGGTCGGGCGGGCAGTCCTCAGCACGGCGCCTAATCAGCTATTGCTTACAATCTATCCAACTCTTCAATCACTTTCTCCATGCCGCTGACAACAAGCGTAAATCGATCGTAATCGAGCTTATCAGGCGTGTCGTTCGCTGAATGATAGTACGGATATCGAAACGGCGCAGTGTCGGTGATCATGATGCCGTGGTAACCATTCTTCCAGAACGACCATTGATCGGACCAACTCACACCGGGGATAAACCAGGGAAGCGCCGCGCCTTCGGATGGGATCTTTGCATGCTTGCGGAAGAGATCGATTGCACGACGCAGCAGCGTCCGTGAATGAACGTTGCTGACGAATCCGATGAAGTTGCCAACCTTTGGATAAAAAGCGCCCAGTGCTCGTGACGGATAGACTTGCGAGTCAGGCGCATCGGAAAAATAGCCAATAGTTTCCAGACTGATCATGGCAGAGATTTTGTCGCCGCGCGCTTTGCATCTGCCGGCGTAAACGAGGCTGCCCATTTCGCCCGATAAAAAATAAGGCGGCTCCTCGTTTACAAATGCGACGAAACGCAAGGTATGTTCTGTTTTTTTACCGGCGAAGCGACGAGCCAGGGCGAGCATCGCAGCAACACCACTGCCGTTATCGTTCGCGCCCGGCGAGCCAAAAACTGAATCGTAATGCGCGCCGATTAGAATGATCTCAGGCCGAGCTCCCTTAATTTCCGCCTCGATGTTGTGGCAGGTTTGGCGGCGCAGTTCATAACCGTCCCGACGCGGATGAAGACCGGCGTGTGAAAAAGAGTTCTCGATGAAATCGGCAGCCGCATTGAGATTTGAATAGTGCCACATGTTTCGCTCGCCAATTTCGCCGGCAAGTTTTTGCACATCGGCACGGAGCTCTTCACGCAATGTCACTTCATCAGGCGAGAGTGGTGCAGCCTTCGAAATATTTTTGCCAGGCATCCTTATTCCAAACCACCAGAGTAACGCCAAAACGGCAGCGACGGCGATAACAACACGCAGTGCGCTAAGGAGAATTTTTGAAAGAGCAGATAAGCGCACGAGCGGTCGTTTCTAACGGTAGGCACGGATCGCCAAGCTGTCCGTCGGCGCGGCCGGGCGGTCGCGTTCTACCAAATTATTGAGTTAAGCGATCTTGGTTCGAAATCGCGATGCGCAGAAAGCGAAGAGCAACGCCGACATGACAATGAGAATGGCAAGCTGTGGCCAGTATTCGAAGAAATTTGCCCCTCGCAAAATGATCGCCCGCATGAGCGCGATAAAATATGTCGTCGGGAATAGCGCGCCGAGCGCATAGAAAATCCACGGCATGGTTTCGCGTGGAAAAATGAAACCGGAAAAGAAAACGCTCGGCAACAGGAACACCATCGACATTTGAAGCGCCTGCATTTGGTTTTCGGCCTTGGTCCCGACCACGAGGCCAAGACTGAGCAAGGCGAACACGTAAACTAAAGTGGAAAACATCATCGCCACTACGCTGCCCTCGATGGGGACGAAAAACACAAACCGCATGATAAGAAACAGGATCACGGCCATTGCCATTCCAATACACAAGTACGGAACGAGCTTGCCGAGCATGAGACCACTGCGGCTTAATGGACTAACGAGTAATTGCTCGAGAGTGCCGCGTTCTCGTTCGCGTACAAGTGCCATCGCCGCAGCGACTGTCGTGCCGATTTGCAAGACCACCCCGATCACACCCGGCACATAAAAGTTCGGTGCGCGCATTGCCGGGTTGTAAAGCATCTGCGGGCGAATATCGATCGGCACGCCTTGTCGGCCAGTTTCGCGCAAAAGCGATTCGACTGACTGGGTCAACGCCACCCCGAGTCCGGTGTTGAGAGCTTGCAACGCCGTCGTGGAATTGGATCCATCGACAAGCAATTGCACCTGCGCAGAGTGACCGGCATTAAGGTCACGAGTGAAGTTCGGCGGAATATCCAACGCGGCGTAGGCGCGGCCTTTCCGCATCTCGCTCTTCAACTCGTCGAGGCTTTGCACTTCGCCTACCACGCGAAATGTCTCTGTGTTTACAAAGCGATCGATCAACAGCCGGCTCTCAACGCTGCGATCTTCGTTCAGAACAAGCATCGCCATGTGTTTGATGTCGTTATCCAGCGCGTACCCAAACGCAATCATCTCGATTAGCGGAGGAAAGAAAAAGAAAAAGAGCGTTAGCGGATCGCGCGCGACCACGATGAACTCCTTAAAGAGAATTGCGCCTAGCCCGCGGAAAAGTTTGTGTTTCATATGTTCACTGCGCTCCACCCGTTGAATCGTTAAACCGTTGAAGCGTTGAAAGCGGTAAAAGCGGCGTCAAGCCGACGCACTCCAAAGCCTCCTTCGCGCGCAAAATCAATTCGCCGCTTCGCCGTCTCACCGTTTCGCCGTTTCGCATAATCACGCGGCTTTTTGTCGCTCAGCAGCGTGCTTGGCCGAAAGCTCGACAAACACGTCTTCGAGTGAAGGACCCATCACGTGAATCTCGGAGTGACTGACACCAACTTTGCGCAATTGCTCGTCAATCTGAGCACGCTTGACGCTTTCATCGACCAGCAGATGCATCGATTGACCGAACACCGTTGCACTGCGCACTCCCTGCATCTCGTGCATTGCGCGCAGCGCTGTGGTGACGTGATCACAAGTCACATCGAGCCGGCGCGTTCCAGGCGGATTTACGTCAGGAAGCTTTTTTAAGTCGTCCGGCTCACCGCACACGATCAACTTCGACATGTAAATGTAGCCTACATGATCGCAGCGCTCCGCTTCGTCCATGTAATGCGTGGTCACAAAAAGTGTCATGCCCTTTCCAGCGAACTCGAAGAGCAGATCCCAGAGCTCGCGTCGCGCGACGGGATCGATGCCCGCGGTAGGCTCATCAAGAAAGAGCACAGTTGGCTTGTGCATGAGCGAGCAGGCCATGGCGAGTCGTTGTCGCCAGCCACCGGAAAGATTTGAAGCGCGCCTGTTGATGTACGGCTCAAGATGCGTGGTGGCGATCATCTCCTCGCGCCGCTGATCCAGTTCGTGACCGCTCAAGCCATAAAGTTTTCCTGCAAAAATGAGGTTTTCATTCACGGTCAACTCGTCGTAGAGCGAAAATTTCTGCGACATATAACCGATCATTTCTTTGATCGGTTCAACGTCTCGCACAACGTCGTGGCCGCCGATTCGCGCAGTGCCCTCGGTCGGCTCCAGAATTCCACACAGCATTCGAATCACCGTTGTTTTCCCGGAACCGTTCGGGCCGAGAAATCCGAAGATCGATCCTTTCCCTACGGAAAATGAGACGTGATCGACAGCCGTGAACGTACCGAACCGCTTCGTCAGGCCTTCAACTTCAATCATCGGCTCGGCCACCTTCTCATCTGATTGGGCCTTTGTGTCTTTCGTGTTCATTTGTGATCGTTCACTTATCGTTTGTCATCTTGAGCGGAGCGGAACGAAGTGCAGCGCAGTAGAAAGATCTCTGGCTTTTGGTGATTGCTCTTCAAAGATTAGAGATTCCTCGACTTCGCTCGGAATGACAAAAGTTTCGCCTTTGGTGAATATTCGTGTCCATTCGTGGTTACTCATTTCACATTTGGAAAATAAACATCTGCCGCCATTCCGGCGCGCAAGCGATCGTCGTCGCTGGGCAAACGAATCTTCACCCCGAACACCTGTTTGATCCGGTCGGCGACGGTTTGCACGTTGCGCGGGGTAAACTCGGCTTGTCGATTTATCTGCTCCACAACACCATCGAAATCTTTGCCCGGAAACGAATCAACCCGGACGCGAACGTGCTCGCCGAGTTTGATCAAACCGAGCCAGGATTCCGGAACGTAAACGCGCACCCAGAGATGTCCGGTCAATATCAGCGTGGCGGCTTCACGATTTGCCGGCAGCACGTCGCCCACTTTGACGCTGAGCACCTCCAAAATGGAATCCGCTGGGGCAATAACCTGCATTTCCGCCAGCTGCGCGTCGATATCGGCGAGTTGCGCGCGCGCCTGTGCGACACGCATTTGGGCCGCCGCAAGATTTTTCTCCTGCGTTTTCGCCGAGCTGTCGGCCCGCTCAGCGTCACTTGAAGAAACGACTCGTCGCTTGAGTAAATCCTGCTGGCGCTGCGCTTCATCGCGCAGGAACACCAATTGTGCTTGCTGTGCATCCGCGTCGTGGAGTGCAGTGTCGATTTGCGCTGCGGCAAGATCGCGACGCGCTCGCAGCTCTGAGGCATCCAGCTGCAGAATCAGTTGTCCCTCATGCAAATGATCGCCCTCCCACTGCAAAATTTTCTCTACGCGGCCGCCCGCGCGCGGGCCCACGTGCGCTTCGTCCACTTCGATAGTTCCCGAAACCGCCTTACTGCGATCGCCGCAGCCGGCCGCCAACAGAAGCAAAGTCAGAGCTCCAGCTGCGTGCATTAACTCCGAAAGACTTCGCGAGCACCGATTCTTTCGGGGTTGTTCGCCACGGCGAACCCGTCCCGCCATACGGCGGGCGGATCGATCTTCCCTAACGAATGGTGCACTCACGCTTTCCGTCCCTTCGATGTCAGCGCGCCTTCGAGAACGATCTTGAGAATCCCGGAGAAGCCTTCTTTTGGCATCATCCCAAGCTCCTCCATCTTCGGCGGATTCATGATCGATTGAACCATCGCCAGCAAAATTTCGATGATCAGTTTGGCCGGAACATCCTTGCGCACCATTCCTGCCCGTTGCCCCTCAGCGAAAAACTTCCCGAAATAGCGCTGGATTAGTGCCGCTCGACGCCGTTCGACAACTTTGAACACGTCCGGCGCCTTCTGCCGCATATCGCGCACGAACGGCGGTTTGATCTCATCCAACTCGCGTTGCGTGCCGGCCAACAAGGCCTGCAAGGTCACCGGAAAATCGCGCGGGTGCGCGCGGGTCACTTCCTTCAGGGCCGCTTCGACGCTTGCGAATTTATCGGCCAGCACGGCCTCGAGCAGATCGAACTTGCCCGGAAAATGCGTGTACAGCGTTTTCTTGCTGATGCCCAACTCCTCCGCCAGATCATCCATGGTCACACTACGGAATCCGTGATTGAAGAAGTGGACCCTTGCAGCATCGACGATTCGCTGCCTGTTCGGATCGCGCCTTCGGCCTCGCGGCGAGGGTTTGCGTGCCCGTTTCATATCGAAGGTATCTTATCCCCAATGCGGAAACTATTCCAGTATATTTAGTTTCCACGCTCGCCGCGGATATTTTAATCACCTTCCTGCCCAAGTGGCGGCAAAGCTGGGCAAATTCTTGGCTCTATCGAAAGTTCGCGCTTCGCTTCATGGCAGAGGCTTCAACAGAGCCAAAACCCTTCGACAAACCCATGCTGAATCGCTAACACAATCACGATGGCCGGTTACTCAGGAACACCGTTACCACAAAACCTGGGAATCAAACCGGGACTGAACATCGTCACACTCAACGCGCCGACAAACTATCGCCGATTACTTGGTACGATTCCCGAAGGCGTAACTTTTTCCAATCGCCTGAAGCCCAATCCGAATTTTGTGCACGTTTTCATAAAGAAGCGCGGCGAATTGGAGAAGAGATTATCAATCTTGCGCGAGAAAATCGTTGATACCGGTACCGTTTGGGTTTCCTGGCCAAAGAAATCGTCTGGCGTGCCAACTGATGTGACCGAAGATGTAGTTCGCGCGGTCGCACTGCCACTCGGATTTGTGGATGTAAAGGTGTGCGCAATTGATGAAACCTGGTCGGGATTGAAACTGATGGTCCGAAGAGAAAACCGAAAATGAAAACGCGTTGCTTTGATCATATTGATTTACGAGTGAAAAACATGGAGGTAGCGAAGAAGTTTTACGGACAATTTTTGCCGCAGCTCGGATTTGTTCGCGAACGCCATGAACCGTCGCCCAATCCGGAAGTCGGCGGAGATTTCCATACTTTTTATTCTGCTGGCGTCGACAAGCCGTCTGAGTTCTTCGGATTTACCGAGGACAAGAATCATCAGCCGAACGGAACACG
>JBKPOB010000003.1:0-9903 GCA_046732875.1 Verrucomicrobiota bacterium
AAAAACCGATGTCATATCCGTTGGCATTGGCTACGTGGCCACCGTTGGCAATTGTCTTCAGCGCAGGATCAGTGACACTTACCAGTACCGTGAAATTAGACTCCGTGCTGGGAACCTTCGTATGGTCGATCGTCATCGACCGCTGACAACCCGGTCTTGGTGTAGGTGTAGCCGTAGGCATAGCTGTAGGTGTCGCCGTGGGAGTTTGTGTCGGAGTTGCGGTAGGAGTTGGTGTCGGGGGCGGCGGAGTCGGCGTTGCCGTTGGGGTTGCTGTTGGCGTCGGAGTTGGGGTGGGTGTTGGTGTTCCTCCCGGCACGCGGAAAGCATACACTTTGTTGTCAGTGCCTACGTAGATGCGTCCACGTGCTGCAATAGCCGTCGTGTTATAAGAATGTGTCCCTGCCATTGTCTCGTTCGCACTACCACCGGCATAAACAGCTGCGCCATTATCTCCATTGTAACCGTGTAACTTCTGGTCGCCGCTAGCGCCGGCGCCAACTGCCCACACAACCACGTTGTTCGTGCCGTCAGTTGAAGTAACAAATGGCGAGCCGCAGCCGCTCTGAGTCACGCTCCAGGAAGACGTGAGGGTTGGGGGATTACCTGGATTAATGCGGAAAGCAGAAAGCGTACTACTATTGGCGCGGAAAACGACATATGTACCCTGGGCGGTCCGATAGGTAGCCGCCGCCTGGACGATAACGTTATTGGAAACGTGCAACGAAGCTACGGGCGCAGTGATGCCGCCGAGATTGCCGCGATCGAGCAAATATGCATTGCCATCCTTGCCCAGAGCAACGATGAGAGCGGAGGGGGTTGAGCCGGGCATGTCCACAAGCAAAGGACCGGAGCCGCCCAAGTCCGTATCGCCCTGATCGAGCTGATACCAGTTAGTAGGCGCCCAGTAGTTGCTGGTGCTGCCATTAAAGATCGGTCCCGGTTGAAAACGTATCACTGCTTCGCCGCCGCTCCAGGTACCGCCTGTGTCGAAAGTGTTCCCCGTCGCCATGAACGGATTGCTCGCATCGGTGGCAATACCACCTGTAGCCCATGCCCCGCCGCCGATCGCACTCGTAGCCCAAGCTGTTACACTAGCAGGATTAGTTACCGGCACTCCAACCAGCCAACCGCGATAAGTCCCGCAATCACCGGCGTGGCCACCATATGGAACATAAACAACATTGCCCACAAGGCCTAGGGCGCCGCGTTGATTTTCCACTGACGACGTAAAGGTTGTCCCCTGGTAAGTAGCAGAAGCGTTCACATCCACCGGCCACCCAGCCTTAATTGCACCGGTGTCGAGATTCAGACAAAAGATCAAGTGCTTCTTGGTCGCACCGCCGTCGGGAGTGGTCATTGCGTCTACGAAGACGCCGCGGGAAGCGAGATCGACGACCGGCGTGCCGGTGATACCCACGGGGTCGATGTTGCCACATGGCAGATTGGCTAACGACACCGGGGCGCCAACGTTCCGTTGCCAAATGACAGTGCCATTGACGGCGTCGAGCGCATAAACATTGTTCGATTCAGTCGCGGCAATTATCGTGGGTCTGCCGCCGGGACCATTGTCAACATAGAGCGGCTGGGCGTAAACATTGCCAGCGATCGTGCCGTTGAAGCCCAAGTCGCGGGTCAGACTGGCGGCATTGTTTTGAGTGAAAGCTGCATCGACATACAGACCGTCACGAGAACTGTGATTGTGATGCTGCGTCACATTTACCTGCGCGTTGGCGGCGAAGACCGCAGTGCACAAACTAGCAAGTGTAAGTGAGAAAGTAGGCGTTATAGGTTTCATCAGGTGCGAAGTGGCAATCCCGCGACCTGTTACCACAACGCGTTTATGCAAATTTCACGTCGTTGGGAAAGAGGTCGCACTAAAGATAATGGTGATAATCAGCTATCGTCTTGAGGTTGACCGTCTTGCAGGCAGCAGGTTCTCAGCCAAAATCAGAGCGATCTTGCATCCGGTCTCCTCATGATTGGCGCAAATCCTTGTCTATGAGGAGCGTGCGCGAATAGCTTCAATTTTCTTCCAAGGATGTTGGCGAGCGGACGTTTACCTGAAATCGTCAAGGTCTCCGACAGTTGATAACCTATTGCGTATAGGACAGCGGCAGTCACCGCGAAGCTCGGCGCCCCATCATCGGACTTCGGAGTCGTAGTTGCGCGTAAGAAATCGAATTTTCCGGCGCCAGGAATTTACAAGGCGCCGTTTTGTTACGCTTTTTTACCTATCAAGACTACAACGGCGTATTTGGAGTTCTGACAGAAGATGCTTACTCAGTCGCCAGCCGTCGTTCCGCTCTGTAAGGGAACACCTCTGGAATTTCCCCTGCTCGGATTTCGCGCTGGATGGTGCGCCAGAAATCCGCCCTAAAAATCTCGCGATGATATTCAAGCAGCGCGGTCAATGCCGGCTTTGGGAAAGCCAGAAATTGCAGAAATTCCTCGGGAAAAATGTCATTCTCGCGCACGGAGAACCAGGGGTCAGCGGCGAGTTCTTCCTCTGGAGTCCTCGCTTGCGGCAGTTTGCGAAAATTGCAATCCGTAAGAAAACAAAGTTCATCGTAATCGTAAAAGACAACGCGGCCGTGCCTGGTCACGCCAAAATTTTTCGTAAGCAGATCCCCAGGGAAAATATTGGAAGCTGCAAGGTCTTTGATCGATTGCCCATAGTCGCGCCCGGCAGCCGCGACTGCCTCCGCCCCATTTTCCTGGAAAAAAAGATTGAGCGGACGAAGACGACGCTCGACGTAGGCGTGCGCGATGATGACGTCGCCACCCTCCATCTTCACAATCGAAGCGGCATCGCGCAAAAGCTCGCTCAGTAGCTCAGGATGGAACCGGTCTCCCGGGATACGCAGATGCTCGAACTCATGCGCCTCGACTAATCGTCCCGCGCGGTCGTGTTCGAAAACCAATCGGTAACGCCGGCGCACATCCTCGTGGGTGCTATCTTTGGGCAAATCAAACCGATCTTTAATCAGTTTAAAAACGACATCGTAGCTCGGCAGCGTGAAAACGCTCATCACCATTCCGCGAGACCCTTCGGCCACGACGAAACGATCGCTGGACTTGCGCAAGTGGGCGATGAAATCGCGGTAAAATTCCGTTTTACCGTGCCGGTTAAAACCGATGGCATTGTAAAGATCGATCAAACGCTTGCGCGGCATCAATTGCTGAAGATAACGCACCAGCTGATACGGACATTCGACCGCAACCCGAAAATAGGAACGAGTAAACGAAAACAAAATCGCAAGATCGACATCTCCATATAGCAGCGCATCGAGGATGATGCTGCGCTCATTTTCGTGACGAAGACAAAGCGCGATGGGTAAAGACAACTGCCCTTCGCGCAAGACGCGTCCCACCAAATAAGCGCCCCGTCCGCGATAAAAAACACTCGAGATAATCTCCAGTTCGGGGTTCGAATTCTTCGCCACATCCAGCGCTTGAAATCGCGCGGCAGCCAGTCTCACTGTCTTATGCAAGGTGTCCCAACAGGTTTCATCAAAAGCATCCGTTAACGCCGAATACAACAGTTCAGGCAGGCTTTTGCCACGATAAGTTTTCGCGATAGTAATCGGGGCGGTTGGCGGCGGCGCGTCGAAATCGGTATCGACAAATTCGATTGCCTGGTCCACGCCGTCGGTGGCAAAAACGCGGCGCGTTAACGAATTGAAAAATGTCTCGGCGATTTCCCATGCCGGCGAGCGCGCGATCAGTGATGAATAAACGGCTTTGATTCCTGTCCAGATACTGCGTTCCGGCAAACGCGCGCCCATCATTTTCCGGATGCGACTTGTTAGGTCGTCGAGAACGTCGTTGTAAAAATGCAGCCGCTCGGCTGCGTCATCGAAACTCCCGGCCCACTCGCGGGCCAAAAAACGTTCGCGCGCACGGCGGGTGATGGCGTTGAAGCGTGTTTGGTAATCGAAAAAAGCTTGCTGCGCGATTTCGGCGCAACGTGCTGCAAGACGACTGTCGGTCAGGGGGCAAGAATCTTGCGCAACCTCTTCGCTGGCGATTGTGGATCTTGCATTCAACAAAACTGCTCCGCTTCGGTCGAACCGCCCAACGCCGTGGTCGAGCTTTCGCCGTCGGCGATAATTTGGGCGACGAGATCGAAGTAACCGGTGCCGACCTCGCGCTGATGTTTGGTCGCCGAGTAACCATAGGGTTCGGCGGCGAATTCCGCCTCCTGCAATACCGCATACGCCGCCATACCGTGGTCGCGATAATCGCGAGCCAGATTAAACATGCTGGCGTTGAGCGCGTGAAATCCAGCGAGCGTAACGAATTGAAATTTGTAACCTATCGCACCGAGCTCGCGCTGAAATTTTGCAATGCTGGCGCCATCGAGTTTCTTCTTCCAGTTGAACGACGGCGAACAATTGTAGGCAAGTAACTTGCCAGGGAATTTTGCGTGCAGGTTCTCGGCAAATCGCTTTGCTTCCGCCAAATTCGGTTCGCTCGTTTCGCACCAGATCACATCGGCAAACGGCGCGTAGCTTTGCGCACGCGCGATCGCCTGGTCGAGTCCCGCGCGTACGCGAAAGAAACCTTCCGGCGTTCGTTCGCCGGTGAGAAATTCGCGATCGTGTTCATCCACATCGTTCGTCAAGAGGGCGGCCCCGTTCGCGTCCGTGCGCGCGATCAGGATCATCGGCACGTCGCAAACATCAGCCGCCAAACGCGCGGCGACGAGATGTTTGATGGCGGTGCGCGTCGGCACCAAAACCTTGCCGCCCATGTGTCCGCATTTTTTTTCGCTCGCGAGTTGGTCTTCGAAATGCACGCCGGCCGCGCCGGCTTCGATCATGGCCTTGGTTAGTTCGAAAACATTGAGCGGTCCACCGAAACCGGCCTCGCCATCAGCTACGATGGGAGCGAACCAGTCGATATCCAAATTACCTTCGGCGTGATAAATTTGATCAGCGCGCTGCAAGGCCTGATTGATCCGCCTAACGAGTGCTGGCACGCTGTTCGCCGGATACAGACTTTGATCAGGATACATGTGGCCAGCGAGATTTGCGTCCGCGGCTACCTGCCAGCCGCTGACGTAAATTGCCTTCAGGCCCGCTTTGACCTGTTGCATCGCTTGATTGCCAGTCAGCGCCCCCAGGGCCGCGACGTAATCTTCGTTGTGCAATAGTTGCCAAAGTTTTTCCGCGCCACGCCGCGCCAGCGTGTGCTCGATGTGCAGGCTGCCGCGCACGCGCTCCACATCCGCCAGCGAATAGGGTCTTGTTATACCGCGCCAACGCGAGTCGGCTTCAGTCGAGTTTTTCATAGCCCGGTAAGGTTAGAAATTCCGCGAACTCGTCGTCAGTGGTCATCTTGTCGAACAAATCGCGCGCCATTTCGAATTTCCCTTTGGCGTAACGACCGGCACCGATCGCTTGCTTAATTTTCGCTAGTTCCTCCGTCAGCACTTCGCGAAACAGTTTCTTTGTCACTTTGCGACCGTCGCTCAGTTTTCCATCGGGATGTCGAATCCATTGCCAGACTTGCGCGCGCGATATTTCCGCCGTGGCGGCGTCCTCCATCAAATTGAAAATCGGGACGGCGCCGCTCCCGCGCAACCACGCCTCGAGATATTGCACACCTACACTCACGTTTGTGCGCAAACCCTGTTCGGTGATCGGGCCGCGCGGTCTAAAATCGAGCAGGTCCTTCGCGGAAGGATCGACATCATCGCGTTGGCGCGCAATCTGGTTAGGCTGCGGCATCACGCGGTTGAATGCTTCGGTCGCGAGCTGGACCATTCCGGGATGCGCTACCCACGTCCCATCGTGACCGTCGCCCGCTTCGCGTTCCTTGTCCGCGCGCACTTTGGCGAAGGCTTCTTCGTTTGCCCGCGGATTGTTCTTCACAGGAATTTGCGCTGCCATTCCGCCCATCGCGAAGGTTTTTCGGCGATGACAAGTCTTGATACAGAGCAACGAATATGAATGCATGAAATGCGTTGTCATCGTAATGACCGCGCGGTCGGCCAGCAGGAAATCCGGTTTGCAGCGAAATTTTTTAATGCAGGAAAAAATGTAATCCCAGCGACCGCAGTTGAGCCCGGCGGAATGCTCGCGCAGCTCGTAAAGAATCTCGTCCATCTCGAATGCGGCCGGAATCGTCTCGATCAAAACCGTCGCGCGAATCGTGCCTTGTGGAATACCAAGCTCGTCCTGCGCCAGTTTGAAAACATCGTTCCAAATACGCGCTTCGAGGTGGCTCTCCATTTTCGGCAGATAAAAATAGGGACCGCTCCCGCGTGCGATGAGTTCCCTGGCGTTATGAAAAAAGAAAAGACCGAAATCGAAAAATGCCCCGGCAACCGGCTCGTTATCGACAAGCAGATGCTTTTCTTCGAGGTGCCACCCACGCGGCCTAACGAATAAGACGGCGGTGCGTTCATTTAGTCGATATTCTTTTCCCTCCGGGTTCGTGAACGTGATCGTGCGACGAATGGCGTCGCGCAAATTGATCTGGCCTTCGACCATGTTGGCCCACGTCGGCGCATTGGCGTCTTCAAAATCGGCCATAAAAACCTTCGCACCGGAATTGAGCGCGTTGATCACCATTTTGCGATCAGTAGGGCCGGTAATTTCCACTCGACGGTCCTGCAAATCGCGCGGAATAGGCGCGCAGCTCCAATCGCCCTCCCGAATGTCTTTAGTTTCCCTTAGGAAATCCAGCGACTCGCCACCGTCCAATGCCTTTTGTCGATCTCGTCGCTGTTGGAGACATTTGCGGCGGCGCGATTCAAACGCACGATGCAATTTTGCTACAAACGACAACGCGCCCGGAGTGAGAATTTCGTCGTAATCCGTTGCGATGGCGCCAGTGATTTTCACTCCGTCAGGAAGATCGCGGACTGATGATTGCGCCATGGTTCAAAAGTTGGAGGTCCTAGGAGTGTCTATAAAGGGTTACGATCTCGATTTGAAATCCAAAATTCGGGTCGCCGTTTCGAAATCTGCAACAGAATGGCGATGATTTTACACGATATAGCATTTAGGCCCCGAAAGGCAGCTTGTCGCGTTCGAGCCGCGCCGGGCGCAGTTTCGAGGAATCAGAAGTGAAATGTGATTAGTGAGAAATGATGTGAGCGGACTCTCTATTCACGTCTCACTCTCACCGAAATTTTCGTCAAGCTGCCGTAAGACCCGCGCGGATAACAGCAGACATGAGGATCGTCGCAAGCGCGTCCTCATTACGGCGCCTTTGAAGTTGCTTTTCCGTGCTTTTGAAAGCGTCGCGCGTTAGCGCAACTGCTTCTCTGGGATTATCGGTGAAGCGAGAAGCCAAATTAAAAACGGCGGGATAGTAACGAGCGACTAAACTGTCGAAACGCGAGGTTTTCGCTTTCGTGTGCGGCTTTCTTTTTTGCTTGGTGGCAGTCATTGGATTTCCGGCTCACTTCATTCTACGGGAACGACGGAGCGAAGTTCTCACAATATAAATCGGCGCAAGTGTAAACGATTGGCGCAGTGGCAACTTTGACAGGCCTTGCGACCGATTTATGCTGCCGCCACGAACTTGCTCTGGAGGAATTTGCCATGTTGAAACGATTATTGACTGCTCTCTTCGTTCCCGCGCTCGCCTGCGCGACCCTAGGCGCGCAGGAACTCTCGCCAACCAATCTTCATCAGCCCATACTGACTCCGCAAGATAGCGGCACCACGAATGGTCTAATCGCGGTATGGCCAGTGAATCCGCGCGTTGCGTGGGCGTCCGGTCGCAACGGAACATTCACACGCACGACCGATGGTGGAGAAACATGGACCGCCGGTGTAGTCCCAGGGGCGGAAACGCTGCAATTCCGCGATGTGCAGGCTTTCAGCACTGACGTTGCATATTTGATGTCCATTGGAGATAACCCGACAGATTTTCGCGTCTACAAGACGCTAGACGGGGGGGCGACCTGGACAATTCAGTTCGAAAACCAGAATCCCAGCGCTTTTTACGATGGCTTCGCGTTCTGGACACCGCACCGCGGCGTTCTGCACAGCGATTCTGTGAACGGAGTGTTCCCAGACTTCCGCACGCTCGATGGAATGACCTGGCAGGACATCAGCGCCAACATGCCGCCAGCTTTACCGGGAGAATTCTCCTTCGCTTCGAGCGGTACATGCGTCACGACACAAGGTGGAAGGAACGCCTGGATTTGTACGGGTGGAGCGGATATTGCGAGGGTGCTGGCCACCAGAGACGGAGGCGACACTTGGAACGCGTATAATACTCCGCTTGTAAGCTCGCCCAGCGCAGGCGCCTTCACGGTCGATTTCCGTGATCCACACCACGGCATCGTGGGTGGCGGTGATTTGGATCCGGCCGATCCTAATAATGCGCGAACTGCGATTTCGAACGATGGCGGCCAAACCTGGACTCTTACCAATCCTCCGCCAGTAACGGGAGCGATCTTCGGACTGAGCTACGTGGGTCGCACCGGTGGCGGTGTCGGAGGCAACGGTCGCGCAGTGGTGATCACGGCCAATGATGGAGGCGCGGCATGGACTCCCGATGAGGGAAACACATGGTTCGCGTTGCCCGGTGTGAGCGGCTTCTGGGCCGTAGCTTTTGCCACTCCCAAAGCCGGATGGCTCGTCGGCACGGACGGTCGTATCCTAAAGATCAGCTTCTAGCGACCACGTCGCGGACGCGACGCTCGCCAGCCACTGGCCAAAAAAGCCGCTACGCTTGGGGGAATCGGCTCTTTACTTGGAAATTCTGAACAATTCCCTCAGGTCAACGCGTCGACTCGACTCAATAAGTCTTTCTTGCTTGTGACTCCAGTGACTTGATCGCGCAGCTGGCCGTTCTTGAAAAGGAGTAAAGCCGGAATGGCACGAATGTTGTACTTGAGAGAAAGGCTCTGGTTCTCGTCTACGTTAACTTTTGCTACTTTCACTGAACCTGCTTTTTCGCGCGCAATCTCATCCAGTAACGGTGCGATCATCTTGCAAGGACCACACCATTCCGCCCAAAAATCGACGATCATGGGCTTATCGTCCTGCGTCAGTTCACGATCAAAATTGGATTCATCTAGCTTAATAACAGAGGAATTATCCATAGTTTTAGGAAAGGTAAGTCCAAATCTGAATAATCAAAATCACGGCGGAAACGCCCAGCAACACCCACAACAGCGGCATCGGGTTTTTCTCCACTGGCGCTACAGCAATTGGAGGAATCTGCGGTGCCACCTCCGGCATGCCGACAAGGGGTTGAGTCTTTTTCATCTGAACCGCGCTAAGAGGAATACGCACCGTCTCTTTTATTGGCCCTGATGACGGCAAATCTGGCGCAGGCGTCACCGCGGGGCTTACGGGAACCGGTGGAGATTGTGGCGGCTGGAAGAATTGCGGGGAGGCGACTTCCTGAACGCCAGTTTGCCGTTCGGTTAAAACGTGAACAGGCGGTTCACGAACCGGCAATTGGATTCGCACTGTGTCGCGCGATTTCGTGTTTGGGTCTGGCGGTTTTTCCGCGGCCGCAGGAGCGAAGGGAATGCGAGTCGTCTCTTTTTTCGGTTCGTTTGGTTCGGTCATCTAGCGAATAAGTCTCGAGAAAGTTGATCGAAAAACAGCGCGCTGTCACCTCCGAAGCTGGCTTTTGCTGAAAAAACTGTCTTCGGTAAGTTTGTATCCGTGCTGAAAAGCATCTTGATTCTGGCAGTGGCCTTGGCTTTCTGCGCTTGTGATCGGACGCACCGCACGGACGCCAAATCAGCTGCAAGCTCGCGCCAGATCGGGACCCCATTACCATCGGCGTCCACATCCTCAAAGGTAGATTTTGCCACCCAAATCCAGCCGATTCTGCAAGCGCACTGCCAGCCCTGCCATTTTGCCGGAGGAAAAATGTACCAGCGTTTGCCATTTGATCGGCCGGAGACGATCAAGACGCTCG
>JBKPOB010000004.1:0-17648 GCA_046732875.1 Verrucomicrobiota bacterium
GAAGGACTATACAGTTCCGCACTCGCCAAGGCATTGACACTGATACCAACTCCGCCCGCCGCGAGCACCAAGCCATTTGGCAGCAAGGTTGCCGTGAACAAATGGCGTGCGGTATTCAGACTGCCGGTGGCAGTCCAACTCCCGCTTGCCGGATCATACAGTTCCGCGCTCGCGGTAGTACCGTTCAGATCAAGTCCCCCAGCAAGAAGCACCATGCCGTTAGGGAGCAAGGTCGCAGTATGCGCATAGTGTGGATCGCTGAGACCGCCGGTGACAGTCCAATTTCCACTCGCTGGATCATACAGCTCCGCACTCGCGGTAATGCCGTTACTGTTGATTCCACCTGCAACGAGCACCAGCCCACTGGGCAGCAAAGTTGCCGAGTGTACGACGCGTGGAGTGTTGAGACTCCCGGTCATTGTCCAGATCCCGGTCGCCGGATCATACAACTCCGCGCTTGCTAAGGTGCCGGGGCCACCAAATCCACCTGCCACGAGCACTTTGCCATTGGGCAGCAACGTCGCGGTGTGAGTAAAGCGTTCGACGTTGAGACTGTTCACCAGAGTCCAGTTTCCAGTCGCCGGATCCCACAGTTCGACACTATTAATAATCATGTCATTGCTATCATAGCCACCTGCCACGAGCACCTTGCCATTGGGAAGCAATGTCGCCGTGTGCAACTGGCGTGCGATGTTGAGGCTGCCTGTGAATGTCCAAACACCGGTCGCCGGGTCGTACAGTTCCGCACTGGCAAGTTCGCCATCGTCGGTACTATCTCCCCCAGCAACAAGTACCTTACCGTCGGGCAACAACGTCGCCGTGTAATAAAACCGTTCGTGGTTGAGACTGCCAGTGACGGTCCAAGTCTCGCTCGCCGGATCGTACAGTTCCGCGCTCGGTGTACCAACAGAACCGATATCAACACCGCCTGCGACAAGCACCACGCCATTGGGCAATAATGTTGCCGTGTGCGTATCGCGCGCGGTGTTGAGATTGCCAGTGAAGGTCCAGTTTCCACTCGAAGGAATGCTCGTGTTGCCGCGAAGCACCGACTGTGCGTTAGCTTGGGCGGGTGCGTTCGGGGACGCGCCAGAGGCGAGTTGCCGTGGGTTTGTTGTGGCGAATCCGCCGGAGGCGGACAAAAAGACGCCAGAGAGGACAAAGAGACCGATTAACACACGGAGATCAAAGAAGGCGGCTTGAGAATCGGATTTCTTTTTCATATAGGGAATCACTGATTACCCGTCTTCGCCTTTGGAGCGACGGCGGGCAGGCAGCGGATCGTGAATGTATTGACGTACTGCGTCAAATTGAAAAATAGCTATTCAAATGACCGCGAGTCAGCGAAACACTCAAGAAGTGCAAGTCAAAACGATGTCTTATCGCGCTGGAAAGCTCTTGGTGAGACTGGTGCTTGGCTGTGTCACGCGTGTTCGGGTGATCCGACCCGAAAATGCAAGTCGTACCGGCGGCTTTTTGCTGGCGGCCAATCACATCAGCCATTTCGATCCATTCATCATTTCGTTACTGATCGGACGAAAAATCGACTGGATGGCGATGGCGGAATTTTTTCAGCCACAGGCCGCAGGTTTTCTTTTGCGCGCGGTCGATGCGTTCCCGGCCGAGCGAGATCGTGCCGATCGCAAAACCATCCGGACCGCAATCGAGCGATTGAAAGACGGACGCGTCGTCGGTCTTTTCCCTGAAGGCGGGATTCGCGACGGAGCGAGATCGCTGCTCGAAGGCGCGCCGCTGCGCCCCGGTGCATCAACACTCGCGCACATTGCCGGCGTGCCAATTTTGCCGTGCGTTATTCTTGGCAGCGATCGCCTCTATTCGGCTAAACGTTGGGTGCCCGCCTCTGGTAGACGCACGCCGATTTGGATCGCGTTCGGGAATCCAATCTCGTACTTTCCAGAGCTCGAAAAATCACAGGCGGGCGCGCGAATTGAATCTGAATTGGCGTCTTCATTCAAAAATCTCTACGCGGAACTGCAACAAACATTTCAGCTGACGATGGACGACTTGCCGCATCCGCCGCAACAACGGATGAAGCGTTGCAGGGCAAGCGGTCCCCGCGGCGACCTTGGCTGCCCCAGAACCGGCAACCGGAGCGGTTGCCCTACAATCCGTCGGAACCGATTTCACCGCTTCGCTGCAAACGGAATCGATGCATTTCTATGCGCATCGATCAATTGCCTTCATACCCGCCACCGGCTAAATGGGCGGAGCCGCGAGGAGATGGAGCGCTACGTCGAGGAATGCGAGCGGCTCAACGCGGAGCAGTATTATGCGTCGCCTCACGATAACAATGTGGTTGAAGCACTGAAAAATGATCGCACGACGATCGAATGGCGCAGCCCGATCGAGACCCAATTTGCAGCGAACAACATCGCGCGGGCAGACTTTTTTCCTTCAAAAAGTGGGCGCCGCGCACCCACGGTTCTCATTTTGCATGCACTGATGTCCACGAACCCCATCGGCTATCGACGTTGCGCAGCGCACTTCAACGAACTTGGATGGAACGCGTGCTTCCTTCAGCTGCCATACCATTATTCGCGTGTCCCGCGCGGCTATTGGAACGGCGAACTTGCAATCACTTGTAACCTGATCCGCAACGCGGAGGGGTTGCGCCAGGGCGTGACGGAGCTACGCCAATTGATGAGGGCGCTGCGCAAACGCGGCTCCGGCGAATTCGGTGTGCTCGCCACCAGCTACGGCGGATGGATTGGTGCCCTGCTTGCGATGGTCGAGCGCGACCTGCGCTTCGCCGCCTTGATGGCACCGATCGTAAATATCGAGCACGCGATCTGGGAAAGCCCTGCGGCGCGGTCGATCCGCCGCGAACTGCGTGGTGCCAATATCGAGCCATCTCTCATTGCCCGGCATTTTCACCTGAGCTCACCGATCCACAACGTGCCGCTATGTGACCCGGCGCGAGTATTGTTTGTTGCGGGCGAGTTCGATTCGATCGCGCCACTCGAGCAGCTTGAGACGATCCAGCAAAAATGGCGCGGCTCTGAATTGCTACGCGTTCGCCAGGGCCATTTTGGTTACCGGATGTTGCGCGACACAATCAAGCGACTCCACGAGCGTGGAGATTTGTAATTCAAGTAGGAGTTTTTGCGTGCGCTTTCACTGGCTTGCGCACCGTTGCAGACGGCCAGGTGTTTCAGCCATTCCGGATTCGCACCGTGTTGCACAGAATGGCGCGGGTTTACGGAAGAACATTTCAGACCGTAGAAATGATCGTGAATGACATTCTCTCTCTTTCTCTCCACGCTGTTTCTTCACGAAACGGTCAACATGTTACGAGCCAAATCTTTCCGCGGTAAAAGCACTGCAGAGATGAGACGAGACACTGTGCAAAAATAACAGACGCGTTACTTTTTGGTGACGGACGAGTGTGACTGAGAGGGCGAACCTCTATTGCTAAAGGAGGGAGCGTTCTATGTCACGAATTGCGGATAATAGCGCGCGGTTGCGACGAAACGAGTGCATCGCAAGAAACCGCACTAACAGGTGGCACCCGGTTATTTTGGTGGCGGCAATAATCGGGCCGTTTTTTGTCGCTGGCTCGACATTGGTTCCGACCGATGGAGATCTCGATCCTACATTTGGCGACGGCGGCGTAGTGATGACCGATTTTAACAATAGCACAGACATCGCTTACGCGGTCGCGCTTCAGGCTGACGGCAAGCTCGTCGTCGCCGGTACCACCTACACGGACAATGATTTTTCGGGCGAAGATTTCGCCATCGCGCGCTACAATACCGATGGCTCGCTTGACGCGTCATTTGGGACCAACGGGAGGGTGACGACCGATTTTCCCGGCCTGGCTGCCGTGGCCTCCGCCGTGGTGGTTCAGCCGGACGGGAAAATCGTGGTAGCCGGCGGCGCTTTTCCGCTCTTCACGTTTGCTGGCGATTTCAAGGTCGCGCGTTACAACCCGGACGGATCACTAGACGCTTCGTTCGGCGCTGGTGGGATCGTGACCACGGTTTTTCCGGGCGACGGTAGTTACGCGTTCGCGCTAGCCTTGCAATCGGACGGAAAAATTATCGCCGCCGGGACTGATTTCGTCGATTTCAACCCGGGCGATATGTCCGATACCGATTTTGCCCTGGCCCGATATAACCCGGATGGAAACCTCGACACGAGCTTTGGCAACGGCGGCACGGTAACTACCGATTTTCTCGGCGCTGAAGATGATGCCTCTTCGGTTCTGATTCAGCCCGATGGGAAAATTGTCGCCGTCGGCTCGGCTAATAGCCCGCTTGATTTTTACGACTTCGCCGTTGCCCGTTATTTGGCCAACGGGACCCTCGACACGACATTCGGTACCGGCGGAAAAGTGCGCACTGATTTCGGCAATAACGATCTCGACATCGCTTACGCTGCCGCGCTCCAGCCCGATGGAAAGATCGTAGCCGCGGGCACGACAGCGTTTGATCTCGGTGTGCAGCAACAATTCGCTCTCACCCGCTCCAACTCCGACGGAACACTCGACACGACGTTCGGCACCGGCGGCTTGGTGTTGATCGATTTCAGCAGTTTCGCCCAATCTGCCTACGCGGTGCTGATTCAGCCAGACGGCAAGATCATCACGGTTGGTTATCCTAATACTGAGTCGAACGACTCCGACTTCCTATTGGCGCGATGCAATCCGAACGGCTCGCTCGATCCGACTTTTGGTGTGGGAGGGAAAGTACGCACTTCATTCGGCGACTTGAACTCCGGAGCCAACGGGGCCGTTTTGCAATCGGATGGCAAAATCGTAGCGGTCGGATTCAATCCGACGCAGAAAGCCAGTGGGGTCGAATTTGCAATCGCGCGATACCTCGGCACACCGAACGCAACGCCAACCCCAACGCCTACTGCGACCCCGAGCGTAACGCCTAGCCCGAGCCCGACCGTGACCCCAACTCCTACGGCAACCGCAACGCCGACTCAGACCCCACGGCCTACTCCGACACCAAGAAGCAGTCCAAGTCCGAGGACGCGCCCAACGCCACACCCTCGACCCTAGCTCCAGGAATGAGTGGCAGTGTCAGCGGCAATCACTTAAGTCCGAGAAATTCCAGGCTTGGTCCGAGATCACGGAACGCGGCTTCTGCGAGAACATTGTGACCTTCGACTGAAGCATGCCAGCCATCAACGGGGTGAAGCAGTTCCACGTGACTCAGATCGGCTGTTGCCAAGGCATCCGAATATTGCAATTGCATGTTGGGGCTGTTAGCGACTTCGCAATTTAGTTCCCTTACGGTCGCGCGCAACTCCTCATTCACCATCCGTGCAAGGCGAATCAGATTGGAGCGGTAACCTGGCCGGAAAGAGGTGAAATATTTGTAAGTCGTTTCCAGATGCGGATAGCGAGATGCGTCCTTCGCTCGCAGGCGCTCTGCGATTTCACGCCCTCGAAAGTATGACTCGAAATTAACGAGACCATACACCACGATGGCGACAGCGTGAGGCTGCGCGCGGGCGTGATCAATCAACCGGCGGATCTGCAGCGCGAAATTTTCTCGGAAACGACGGCTGAGTTGTCGCAAACGGTTCTCCGGCTGCTCAAACTCTCCAGGAGCGCACCGCCACGCCCAATCAACGTTATTGTGCCCAATCGAGACGAGAATCAAATCAGGAAAACGTGGCATCATTAGCAAGCCGTCAATTTGCCCCGAGAAATTGCGCGTCCGAAGAATTCTGCGGAAAAAATTCTGCCGTTGACCTTCGTCATCGACGAGCGCTCCTATGCCTGCGCATTCAATCGCAACAAATGGGGTGAACTTTTCTAGTCTCTTCGAAACGCTCTGGATGGCTGCCGGGCTCGTGTCCAGAAACCAATTGCTGCCGCGGCAACTGCGTGCGCGCCAAAACGTGCCCCAGATCGATGAGATATGAATTCCCATGCAAGCGCTGTCACCGACCATGGCGACATGTGGCAGCCGTTCGATCAACTCAGCTTGTGTGATGTCGCCACTTCGATACGCCAGGTAATCAGAGTGAAAGCGCGAGGTCGGCTCACCAACCCGCTCCAGAAAATTTGCGCTGACAACCCGGACAGGCTTCCACATGAATCCTAATAATTGAAATAGAATTCGTCACTGTCGAAGTTTCAATCCAACCAATCCATCGCTTCAAGCAGACGACGAAATTCGGGACTGTCTGTCGAGAGTGCAGGTAACCATTCGCCGACCGGTTCGCGTTTCCACCATGCTTTTTCGCCGATAGGCGCGAATTGATACCGAAAGAGTCGCGCCCGAATGTAGCGAGGTGGCGCGTTAGGAAACGGATTGTTCGCGAGAAGAGAGAGGGTGCCTGGATCGTTATGCAGAAGTTTCCAAACAAAACGCAATGTCCACGGATACTCCTCCGGTGAAGCCATCGCAGCGAACCAGATTTGCCAGTCGACCCGCGGTTGATAGGGCGCGACGAACGGCGGCCGCCGATTTGGATCACCCGGCTTCGCTTTGAACTCGTATTCCTTCCACTTGGTGTCCCCCGTGATGATTGAATCTTCAGTGCCTTCAAAAATGATTTCGTCGCGTTCCCGTCCGACTGTCCCAAACGCTCCATATGTATTTACAAGATCAAGCGGATCGTAGGAGTAATTCATTAGTTGGCGTCCTGAAACGAGATTGAGCACTGGCGCGACGCTTAGATAAACCACCAGGATCGACAACGCGATGGCGATCGTGTTGTTGATGCGCGATGGCTCCGATTCCTGCGCTGCGCGCTCGGCACGTTGAACCACTGCCTGCGGTAGAAAATGGCGCAGGAATGTATCGTCAAAGCACGCCAAAAACGGAACGATCGTCAGGTAATTGAGGAACGAGAGATTGCCGCTGATGATGAGAAAGATTTGAAATGTGACGAGCAACACGCCAGCGACATGTCGCACGTGTCGCGGGCCGAACGAAAACCACGGCACGACGACTTCGACGAAATGGTTCCATGCTGTGCCGAACTTGTGGAACCAGAGGGGCGCAAGATGAAGGTAGCGACTGACGGGACTCGGGATCGGCTGCGTCTCGTAGTGATAGTAAAGGCAGGTGAGATCACGCCAGCACAGGTCGCCACGCAATTTGATCAAGCCAGCGCCGATCATGATGCGAAACCCAAGCCAGCGGAAGAGCCAGATAACGAGGATCGGCGGCCTACACTTGGGAAACGGCCGGCCATCGAGCAACGGGCAAAGAAAGATCGCCAAAAAGCCGGTCTCGAGCAGTTGAATCTCCCAGCCGTAACCGTACCAGATCTGTCCAACGTGTACGATCGACATGTACATCGCCCAAAGCAGAGCGAGCAGAATCGCGTTGGCGTATCCGCCGAGAACGACCAGCGACAAACCGAAACCAATCCACGCGAAAATCGACAGTGCATTATCAGAAATTCCGAACCAAAACAGCGTCGGTAATCGCAGTATTCCTGCCGTGCGCGAACTGAGTTGGGCTTGGACGTTCTCGAGAAAATGATGAGCCGGCGTCAATCCATGCTCGCCAACGAGCGGCACCAACTGCTCTGCTGCTACCAAGAAAGCAACCGTATAAACAAAACCAAGTAATCTCAGAATGACGAAACGCGTTAGCCAGTACGAATTTCCGGCCGCGAAAAGTTTTGACAGAAAACTCTCATTGTTCATTACAAGAACGCTTGTGCCAGAAGCTCATTGGATCCGCAATCGCCAATCCTCGTTAAGAACTGCCAGGGGAGACTCGAACTCTCGATCAACCCGAAAGCTTTAACGCCCAGCACGGGGCTAAAGCGCGTCAAGCCGCCGCACTCCAAAAGCGCGCTTCGCGCGCGAAAATCGATCCGCAATCGCAATCGCCACTTCGCAATCGACATATTGCCAGGGGGGAGATTCGAACTCCCGACCAAGGGCTTATGAGTCCCCTGCTCTACCACTGAGCTACCCTGGCGAAATCGGCGGCGACAAAGGTCAATCGCGTGACTTGCCCTGTCAACGCTAGCGGAGTCCTAATCTTAATTTCTTGCTCTTACTGATGCTCATCTCTTGATCTTTCGATTGATCATACCTGAGCAAGAGCACGAACATGAGTAAAAGCAGCAAGAAAAAGATTACTGCTTGGGCCCAGAGAGATACGGCGCCAAGTCCTTCTCGCGGCCGTGTAGCACAGCCATGAAGCAAACGCCGTTGTGTTCCGTGACTGCACCCACCCATCCTTCCTGACTAACATAGCGCCATCCCGGAAACCGCAGTACCGCCCCGGTCTTGGTATCTCTCTCTGCCGGAAAAAGAAAAAACTGCATGCGTTTTTCAGCCACCCAGATTTGAGCGATTCGCTGTGACTCGTCATCGTCAAAAACGCGGCAGCCGATCGTAGGAAAATCAGCGAACTCGTCTGGAACGTCGTAGTGCTCCAGTCCGTGTTTCATAAAAAACAAATCACTTAACGTCCCCGCTTCGGCGCTCACCGGATCGAGCGTGACAGATCGAGTGGAGCCTGCCAGGGTCAATAATTTCCGCGCTGTCGCCGACCCGGGAAAATCATTCAGGCGGCCAATCAAGTGGAAAGTGAATACCCCGGCGATTACTACCAGCGCAATGGTGATCGCGAGGACGGCAGGATTTAGCATGATTCTTCGCCATGTCCATTTCGGGGCGCGAATTGCTTCCTTGTCTAAGAACCATTCAGCCGACTCGGGCGGTATCGGGACAAGACGGACCAGTTCCGCAACGGCTCGATCAAAGTTCTGTTGATTAACAAAGTCATCGGAACCGTCTTCACGTGAGACTGCGGCCCGCATGAAACGGTCAGCCAAATGGTCGCGGCTGATGGGTGCGCAATTCAAGAGAGCCCGTCGCCGACGTAATATTTGCAGGGTCTTCATACGTTCGGTGCTCCGTAGTGTTTGGCGTCCAGCCACGCCTGTAACTGCCGCCGCCCCTGCGACAAGCATCGCGACAGAGTACTCAGCTTAAGCTCCGCGATGTCGAGAATTTCGAGGTAATCGAATTCGTCGAGATAAAAGAGCGCCAGCGCAGTCCTCTGAGGGTCGGGCGCGGCGGAAATCCAAATTGCCAATTGCGCGGTATCGAGCTGCTTGATCTGTGACGCAGCCTGTGGGGCTATATCGTGCTCTTCGATTTCGAGCGATTCTGGTTGCAGATCCGTCTTGCTGGCTTCCAAGCAACGCCAGCGCGCCTGGCGGAAAAGCCAAAACGGTTCCTTGGGCAATTCTCCCTGTGCGGCGCGCACAGCTGCCTCGCGCAACGTGGTGTTAAAGACCTCTTGTGCCTTGCGCAAGTCGCCCAGCATCAAGAAACAAAAGCGATAAAGTTGTGGCAAATTTTGCTGTCGATCCGACACTCTCCCATCCTTCGTCTTTGCAAAATTTAGCGCACTCTACGCAGCTACTTATCATCGACAAGAGGCGATTCGCTTATCCTGCAGGAGCATTGCTTCCGCCTTGAGCTAAAGCGACGACAACTTCTGCAACCGGCGCGCTACTTCCTCCGCATTCTCCCGGCTGTTGAACGCTGAAATGCGAACATAACCTTCACCTTGTGCGCCAAAACCGGCGCCGGGTGTGATGACCACATTCAACTCCCGCAGCATCCGGTCGAACATTTGCCAGCTCGTTAGGCCATTGGTTGTCTTCACCCAGATATACGGCGCGTTTATGCCGCCGAAAACATCGAGGCCAGCATTTGCCGCGGCGCTGCGAAGAATCTTTGCATTGTCCATATAATGCTCAATTAGGGCGCGGGATTGCTTCCGGCCTTCCGGAAAGTAAAGCGCCTCAGCAGCCCGTTGCACTGGATAACTCACGCTATTGGATTTGGTGCTCCAACGCCGTTGCCACAGCGGATGGAGAGGAAGCCGTCGACCGGTCTCCGTTCGCGCGAGCACGGATTTCGGCATGACTGTAAATCCGCAGCGCACGCCGGTGAATCCGCCGTTCTTAGAGAAACTGCGCAACTCAATCGCACAATCACGCGCACCCGGAATTTCAAAAATGGAATGCGGAACATCCGGCTCAGAGATGTAGGCTTCATACGCAGCATCGAAGAGCAGCAGCGCTTCATGCTTGTGCGCATAATCCACCCAGCGCGCGAGCTGTTTACGCGATGCGACGGCTCCCGTTGGATTATTGGGAAAACAAAGATAAACAAGATCGGCGTGTTCTGCCGGTGGATCGGGAACAAATCCGTTTTCTGCTGTGCACGGCAAATATAGAATTCCTTCGTAGCTCCCATCTTTTCGTGCGGACCCACTGTGGCCCGCCATCACGTTCGTATCGACGTAAACGGGATATACCGGGTCGGGTAGCGCGACTTTGTTTTGATCACCGAGGATATCCAGGACGTAACCGCAATCGCATTTTGAGCCGTCAGAAACAAAAATCTCGTCGTCGGCAACGTCGATGTTGCGGTCACGATAATCGTGCTGAGCGATTGCCGACCTTAAAAATTCGTAGCCTTGTTCGGGACCGTAGCCGCGAAACGTCTCGCGATGGCCAAGCTCTTCGACAGCCCGCTTCGTCGCATCGATTGCCGCTCGTGGGAGCGGCTCGGTGACGTCCCCGATTCCGCAGCGAACCAATCGCGCGGCTGCCTCTGGATTTGCTTCGCAAAATTCGCGGACGCGGCGCGCTACCTCCGGGAAGAGGTAGCCGGCTTGGAGTTTGAGATAGTTTTCGTTTAGATAAGCCATTTACTGTAGCGGCGGTCTGTGACCGCCGAACGTGTACAAGCTTAGCGGCGGTCATAGACCGCCGCTACAGCAGAACTGGCCAAACGCCAATCAGTAATTCTTCGCGACGGCGTCCCAGTTCACCACATCCCACCAGGCCTTGATGTAATCGGGCCGCCGGTTTTGATACTTAAGATAATAAGCGTGTTCCCAAACGTCGACGCCCAGGATTGGGGTGTTGCCGTCCATCAGAGGACTGTCTTGGTTTGGCGTCGAAATGATTTCGAGCTTTCCATTTTTGTTCTTGATCAACCACGCCCAGCCGCTGCCAAAACGTCCCGCGCCAGCGGCGGCAAATTTTTCTTTGAAATCATTAAAGTTGCCAAACGTTGATTTGATATCGTCAGCGAGTTTGCCCTTTGGTTCACCGCCGGCGTTCGGCCCCATGATTTTCCAAAAGAACGAATGATTCGCATGCCCGCCGCCGTTGTTTCGCACAACGGTGCGAATGTCTTCCGGCACCGATTTAATATCGCTGATCAAATCCTCGACAGATTTTTTTTCGAGATCGGCTTTGCCTTTGATCGCGTTGTTCAGATTGTTGACGTAAGTCTGGTGATGCTTGGTGTGATGAATTTCCATCGTCTGCGCATCGATATGCGGTTCCAACGCATCGTACGAGTAAGGTAATTTTGGTAATTCGTAAGCCATAATCTTTACAGTTAGATCGAATTACGCCGCGCGACAGGTTTTATTTTTCGGAAATCAGCCAGCCTGACCGCGCGGCAACATGTCCGACAGGCTAGCAGCCTAACTTCCCTCGCAGTGATAAAAACTAGGACGGTGTCCGACGCCGCTGCGATAATTGATGTAGGTCGCTAGGGCGAGCAGCGGGAAGTTCTGGCGATACATGTCGTACTTCAAATAGAAGACGCGTGGGAAACCGGTGCCCGTAATTTGTTCTTCATCCCATGATCCATCGGGCTTTTGCGAACTGAGCAGGTAACGCAAACCTCGCTGGATACTCGGCCGATCGAGATCACCGCACGCACAGATGCCCATTATCGCCCATGCCGTTTGTGACGCTGTGCTTTCGCCGATTCCTTTGGTCGATGGATTTTCGTAGGTCCCGCAAGTCTCACCCCAACCGCCATCGTTATTTTGACAACTTTCAAGCCAATCGCGCCCCCGCAGTATCCAGTCCTGCGTCATGTCCTGACCAATGGCGCGTAAACCGCGCAGCACCTGCCAGGTGCCATAGATGTAATTGACGCCCCAGCGCCCATACCAAGAGCCGTCTTCATCCTGGGTGTCGATTAAATATTGGATCGCATCGCGAACAGATCGGGTCTTCGGATCAAATCCAATGTAACCAAGCGTCTCAAGGGTGCGCGCGGTGAGGTCGCTGCATGTTGGATCGAGAATCGCGTTGTGATCGGCAAACGGAATGTCTTCCAGCCACGGCGTGGTCACGTTCTTATCAAATGCGGCCCAACCACCATCACGACATTGAAAACTGAGCTGCCAATCCAGTGCGCGACGAAAGATTTCATTGAGCGCTTGTGGATCCTTCGGCTGGACCAGCCGCAACGCCATCAGCACCATCGCGGTATCGTCGGTGTCGGGATAATAAACGTTGTTGTATTCGAACGCCCACCCGCTGGCTTCGGGATATGAATTGTTTATCGCCCAATCGCCACGGATGCGTACCTCTTTGTTAACGAGCCATTCCGAGGCCTTTTGCAGCGCGGGATGTTCCGGTGGAAGACCGGATTCCGCCAACGAAATGATTGTAATTGCGGTGTCCCAAACTGGCGACAGACACGGCTGGATCCGGAAATCCTCGGGATCGTCCACGAATAGTCCGGCAAAGTCTTTCTCCGCCTTGGCGTAAATCGGATTTGATTTTGAATAACCGAGAGCGCGTAACGCAATTAAGCAGTTGAGCATCGCCGGAAACACCGCCGCGAGACCATCGCTACCCTCACTGATCCGCTCGAGTATCCACCGTTCCGCTTCTTCAAGTGCACGTCGGCGAAGTGGGCGAATCCGCAGTGGCGATAGAAATTTAAAGGTGTCATCGAGTCGAAGAAAGAAATTGCGCCAGGTCCAGAAGGTTTCGCTGCGGGGTAGGCGCAAATCGCTTTGCTCGGTGCCGAGAGGATAGAGTTCGTGCAATTGCCTTTCACCGGGCAAAATTCGAGTCGGTTTGAAATGGTTAATGATCGCCAGCGGAATGAGCATCGCGCGACTCCACGACGACATTTTGTAAATGTGAAATGGCGCCGAGCGCGGCAGGAGCACCATTTCCACGGGAATCGCCGGAAGATATTTCCAGGGAAACTGGCCCAGTAATGCAAGGTAGAGCTTGCTAAAGGTATTCATCTGTGGAATCCCCCCGCGCCGAATGATATTCGCGCGTGCTTCCTGCATAAACGGCGCGTCTACAGAACAGCCTGCGAGCTTCAGTGCAAAATATGCTTTCGCCGATGCATTAATTTCGCTCGGGCCACTATGATAAATGTTCCATCCCCCATCCGGCAGCTGGCGTTTGAGAATGTGACGCATGCAGCGCCGTTGCAATTGCGCGTCCACCTCGCCGCACCAATGCATGAACAGGATGTAATCGGAGCAGAGGGTGCTATCGACGATCAACTCCCCGCACCAATGGCCATCTGGTTTTTGCTGCCGCAGCAGGTTCTCTTGCGCGCGCGTGATCGCGCGCGCAATCTCTTCGTCATTTGCCGAATAAGACTCCGATATGTCTGGTCGTGCGCTTGGCAACGCAATGAGGTTCTTCGACGATTCCAGCATTCAGATCCGATCTTTTATGAGGCTTGCGCTGCAACTTCTGCGCGTTTGCCCGTCAGGTGCCCGTTGCCGGAGCTCACGCCATTGAAGGCGAGCACTTCGCTGCCACGGCCAGAGGGTTTCGGTTTCGAGCCGAAATTGAACTTGATCGTTTTCCAGGTGTCCCCCCGTTGTGCTTGCAGCCCCAAAGTCGCTGTCGGCTCGTAACCGCAATGCACCATGCAGTTTTCGCAACGGCTATCGCGCGCGACTCCGTTCACGACGCCATACTGGTCCCATGTCGTCTTCTCCAGTAACTCCGCGTAGCTCGAGTAGTGCCCATCGGTCATCAAATAGCACGGTCCTTTCCAGCCACGGATATTTCGCGTCGGAATCGCCCATGCCGAACATGTCAGATTACGTTTGCCAGCAAGAAACTCGAAATAGATCGGCGTCCCCAAAAAGGTATAACGACTCATCCACTTCTCGACTTTTTGGAACTTCTCGACCGTCATTGCGCGGGTAAGAAAGAAGTTTTCCGGGCGCAAATTGAGCCGCTTGATCATGTCTCGCTTGGCGGCGTCATAATCGTATCCAGGAGTAATGGTGTGACCATCCACGCCAAGATCGGAAAGATAATCGAACATCTGTTCTATCTCTTGCATATCGGTCTCCTTGTAGATCGTTGCGTTCGTCGCCACTTGATAGCCGAGCAGCTTCGCCATTTTGATTGCCAAAATACATTCCTTGAAAACCCCTTCGCGCTCCACGATTAGGTCGTGCGTTCGCTCCAAGCCATCAAGATGCACGTTCCAGTACAACCATTTGGTCGGACCAATGGTTGGCTTTGTCAGATCTTTCGGCCCCTTGCGAATTTCGACCGCGTCTTTTTCGCTTAGCAAACCCGCACCGAGCAGCGCAGCAATTTTTTCTTCGACAAACTCTCGCCGGGCCCCCAGCTGCGAGGCCATCCACTCACGCATCTTTTTGCGCATAAACATGGCGTTGGTGCAGATGTAAACGATCCGTCCCTGCACGAGCAGTCCCTGAACGAGCGCCTCGATGTGCGGATAGATAAGCGGTTCACCGCCGCAGATGGAAACCATCGGTGCGTTGCATTCCCGTGCCGCTCCGAGACAGTCCTCCAAACTCATCATGTCCTTGAGTGACGTGGAATACTCTCGAATCCGCCCACAACCTGTGCATGTGAGGTTGCACGTGTGCAGCGGCTCGAGCTGAAGCACCGTGGCGAATTTCTTCGTGCCACGCAACTTATGCCCGATCACATAGGCCGCGATTTTGGCTGTAAGCGGTAAAGGAAATCTCATTGAAGCGAGGATAGTAACAGGAGCGTCTAGAGTGTCAATGACCCGGCTGACGCGCCGAGTTTGTTAACTGAATCGACTTTGGCGCCTTGTTTGGACTCTGGGGCCGCCCGCAAAATAGGTGGTCATTACCCAAAAGGCAAAATAAACATGCGACTGTGGGTAATTTATGTGGTTCAATTGGATGCAAGTTTGTCTCCAAAAACGAACTATAAAAAATCACAGATTATGAAACGATTACTGTTAGCAGCATTTGCGGTCGGCCTTATCGGCTGCGCACAACAACCCGCGCCACCGCCCGGTCCGGCGGTAACCGGCGGTTACACTTACTCACGATACGCTACTACAGCGGAAGTGTGGGGATATCCAAGCCCGGCTTACAAGAATTGGACGACAGAGCAATTGCAGAAGCGCCGGTTGGACCTCTATGCGACCCAGCCGCTAGCCCGGACCCGCAACGAAGTACCAGCGTACATCTATAACGGAATTCCGCTTCCACAGCAGGATGAGATCAAGGCAATCGAGACCGAGCTCAATCGGCGATATCAGGCCGGGGATAAAAGCGCAGAGCTGAAAGAATTCTGGCCGTCGTCCCGCAGACACATTGCGAGCGGTTCACGGTTCGAAACGACTTTTTGATCCCAGGCGATGCTAACGTGAGCGTGCCGACGGATTGCGTCGGAGCGTAACGCTCAGTTCCGCGTCGGATCAGCCAGGAGCGTGCCACCCGCGTCGGATCAGACTGACAGCAATCGCGGCAAGAAGGAGCGCGACTATCTTTGAGACACCGCGCAATCCTTGTCTACCCATCCAACGGGTGAACCAGTCTGCGTTCCAGAACGCCAGTGCAACCAGAGCGAGATTGACCAGAAGCGACACCAATGTGAACACTAACCCAACCGTGTCGACGAGAATGAGCAGTGCCGTTAGCAACGCCGGGCCAGCGATCAACGGCATCCCAAGCGGCACGATTCCAAATTCAACGCTTCCTCCGTGGTCGGACGGCCCAACATTGAGCAATTCGCGGCCTGCTAGAGCAAGTAGAATGAGGCCGCCCGCGACTTGAAAGTCCGCATCGGTGATCCCAAGCGCGTCGAAAATAATTTCCCCGAGAAAAATAAATCCAACAGACACGCATAGCGCCGTCACGATTCCGAGAAACCCCTGCCGCTTCCGTTGCTCCGGTGAAGCGTTGGCAGCGAGGCCCGTAAAGATCGCCACAAGTCCGATTGGATCGATCGCGACAAAGATCGGAATAAAAGCCAGGAAAAATTTCTGGATCATCGCGGCGAACGTTTCCTAGCTTGCACATTCATCAAGCGCAACCCTGGAATAGCGGCCGATTCGGCGCCCAACTCCGTCTCCCGAACTTGCCTTTCCGCTGCGCACGCATACAGGTTTTGGCCAATCTTTCCACCATGAAATTCTCGCCTTTCTGTCTGCTCGTAGCTCTCGTCGCCTCAAATTCATACCTTTCTGCCGCTGAACTGAAAACGGTCGATGACTTTCGCGCTGCAGCCGCGAAGGCCAATGCTGTCCTGACGATTCCAGAATGGGAGCAAATGCCGAAAGCAGTCGAGGCGATGATGAACAACACCATCGCGAAAGCGAATAAGGCATTGGATCAAGTCGGCTCGCAAGATCTGAAAAAGGTTACGTTTAAGAGCACAGTCGTCGCGCTTGATGATCTCACTTACGAAGCTGGCCTCGCAGCGAACCGCGCCACAATCATTAAAGAGACAAACACGAATCCAGAAATGCGCGCTGCTGCCGAAAATGCGATAAAGGCGTTTCAAGATTGGGCTGTGGGCGTTGATTATCGCGAGGATGTTTACAAGGCAATCAAAGCTTTCACCGATACGCACCCAAAGCTTTCGGGTGAGGACGAAAAACTGCTGAACGAAACATTACGCGATTATCGCCGTGCAGGCTTAGACCTTCCGCCCGATCAGCGTAAGGAGGTCGAGCAGTTACGGAAGGAGTTGTCCAAACTCGGGACTGACTTCGACACGAACATTGTCAAGGCCAACGCACCGGTGATTTTCACGAAGGACGATTTGGATGGACTGCCGGAAAGCTTCTTCGCTTCGCCCGGTGTCAGGACGGGAGACGACGCCTATACAGTGATGGCAAATGTCGTGTGGCAATTCAATACGGTGGAGGAAAATGCAAAGAGCGAAGCGACACGCAAACAGCTTTATCTCATTCGCGAAACACTCGCCAAAGAGACAAACGTTCCTGTTCTCAACCAGATGCTCGCGCTCCGTAACAAAATCGCACTGCGGTTAGGTTATAAATCGTGGGACGATTATCAGACCGAAGTCAAAATGGCCAAGACTGGCGCGAACGCCGAGAAATACATTAGCGATTTGGTCGCCGGAATTCAGCCCAAGTTTGGGAGCGAAGTGGCGGAACTACAAAAGGTGAAGGCTGCCGACACAAACGATCCCAACGCCAAAATCGAGGTGTGGGACTGGCGCTATTACGCTAACCAGCGGGATAAACAAAAATATGCCGTCGATAAGGAAGCGTTACGGGCATACTTCCCATTCCAAAAGGTGCTCGACGGCATGTTCAACATTTATCAGAGCATCTTCGGCCTGAAGTTTGAAAAGATCGCCGCGCCTTACAAATGGATCAACGATCTCCAGCTTTATATGGTGACCGACTCCTCCACGGGTGAACCGCTTGGGATGTTTTATTTGGATATGTTTCCGCGCGAAGGAAAATTCAATCACTTCGCCCAATTCGAAATCATCAGCGGCAAACTGCTGCCGGATGGAAAATATCAGCGGCCGACGGTCGCCTTGCTTTGCAACTTCTCGCCTCCGACAGCGGACAAGCCGTCTTTAATGACACACCAGGAGGTCGA
>JBKPOB010000005.1:0-11797 GCA_046732875.1 Verrucomicrobiota bacterium
TTTATCGGCATCGGGCCGGAGTTGGGAAAGTTGCTCGCGGAGCGCCGCAATTGCAGAATCGACTACCGCGTCGCCAAGTGTCGAGCGTTGCGCTTCCAACGCCGCGATCGATTCCTTGATCTTGTCTGCCTTGGCTTCAGACATGGCGCTCTCGAAATATGTAGGAGCTCTCGCGGTTACCGGGCCCCGGGCGCGATCTTACGACAACCTGACAGCGCAAGCGAGCCGTTCTTGGCTTGGCGAGTTCAGGCAGTTGCGCTCTCCAGATTGCAGAGCGAATTAACTGAACAACAAATCAAAGGAGGTAACACAATGGCAACACGAAGTGGATCGGCTGTTTGGGAAGGCACTTTGAAGGAGGGCAACGGAAACATGAAACTCGGCAGCGGCGCGTTTGACGGGCCTTACTCGTTCTCCTCGCGCTTCGAGGAAGGGAAAGGCACGAATCCCGAAGAACTGATCGGGGCGGCCGAGGCGGGTTGTTTTTCCATGGCGCTATCGGCGAACCTCGAAAAAGCTGGCAACCCAGCGAAACGGGTCAGCACGACCGCGACGGTGAAATTGGAAATGGTCGAAGGCGCCCCGAAGATCACAGCGATTGATTTGAAAACCAACGCGGAGGTTCCTGGCATCGACAAAACGAAATTCGATGAGATCGCCGAGCAGACAAGGAAAGGCTGCCCGGTTTCAAAAGCGCTCGCCGGGACCCAAATCAATCTGGAAGCAAATTTGCTGTAGTGGCAGGCGTGCCGCCTGCAAAAGCGAAATCCCGGGCAGCCGACACGGCTGCCACCACAGATGATCCAGCCGTGCGCTCGCCATCTAACAGAATCATCATTTCTTCGTCGAAGGCATGCAGCACTCGAGCCTCACTTTGACTAACTATCGCCGCTGGTTTCTCACTCATCGCTACTTCGCCAATTGATAAAGGTATTCGACAAAAGACATCACCGCGCCGTCGAATCCCTGGATCTTTGGGTTCGCTGATTCAATGATGTAATACTCGTCCGGCGCGTGCGCGCCGCTGCCGTGACCAAGCCCGAAATGGCCAGCGGCAAGTTTGAGCGGTTCACCGGTGAACACATATCCTGGATACGAGCCTGCGTTGCGCGGCCAGAGTAGCGGATCGATTCCGAATTTTTTATAAGCCGCAACCTGCGCCTTAATGAGTGCCGAATCAGCCGACGTGGTCGTCGGATCGTATCCACCGGTCATGTTTACCTCAATGTCTCCAAAGCCGCGCTTCGCGAGATGCGCCTTCAACGCAGCGAGTGCATCGGCGGCTTTCATGTCCGGCACAAGGCGCATGTCGATCTTCGCAACGGCGCGATGCGGCAAAATGGTTTTGCCACCGGGCCCGGTATAGCCACCGACCAAACCTTCAATGTTTACTGTCGGCTGCGATTCGAGCCGTTCGTTCGCCTGCTCCCAAGGCAGATTATTAATCCAATGTTGGACGCTGAACTGCTTCTTCGCCTGCGCTTCGCTGCGCACCTGCGATACTTTTTCGATCATCGCTTTTTCTTCGGCGCTCAATGGCAGTGGTCTCGGATAGTTATCAATCACGATTTCGTTACCATCGTCCGAAACGAGCGTGTTCAGGGCTTTCACCAAGTGCCACGCCGGACTATCCACCATCGCCTTGAGCGAAGAGTGAATATCTTTCGCCGGACCGCGTCCCCATTTTTCGCCGCTCGACACCAGCTCAAGCTCGATCACGCCTTTCGAGCCAAGATTTACCGTCACAATTCCATCCAAATCTTGCGTCGCGTGAGGCATGAACACACCGACACATTTCTTCAGCGCCGCCAGCACTTCCGGACGCCTAACGAGTTGTGGGATGTGCGGTGAACCGATTTCCTCTTCGCCCTCTGCCACCAACACGAGGTTCACTGGCATTTTCTTGCCCGCCGCGCGAATCGCATAGAGCGCCGCGAGGAACGCTGCTTGTGGTCCTTTCTGGTTCACAGCGCCGCGACCGACTATCACTTTCCCCAGCGGCGGTTTGTCCACAATTCGCGCTTCAGTCGGCGGTGACGTCCATTCCGCCGGGTCGAATTGCTTCACGTCGTACATGAAATAAAGGCCGACCGTTTTCAGCGCGCCTGCGTCGAGCGTCGCGAACACGCCCGGTTTGCCATCCGTGTTGATCACGGTCGCCGCTGAAAGCCGGCATCGCGCGCCAGTTTCGCCATATACTCCGCGCCTTCCGGGTATCCGCGATCCTCCGCCGCGATCGACACTTGTCCGATCCAATCCTGTAACCGCTTCACTGCCTCGTCATGCCGCTTAGTGATTTCGGCTTTGATTACGGCAAGATCAGTATCCGCTGAGTAACAAAGTGAGTTCGCTGTCCAAAGCAGGACAAAAGTGAGACCAGCCCGAGAGAAAAATCGCATTCGTTTCATACATTTGAATGCGACACGACTGGATTGGTTTCAACCAAAAACCTGATTGGGAGCCACAAATGACTGCGCTAACAAGAGCTTATTCAAGTCACCGGCGGCTGACGCCCTGTAGCACACTACACCCAACGTCCACCAACTGAATTGCCCGCTCGACGCATATGATGGTGATTAGACGCCATTCCTCATCACCACGAAGCGGAGACGAGTTGGAATTATAGCCTTGGTCGGGGCGACGGTCTCGGTCGCGGCGTTGGAACCGGCCGCGGTGTCACTGTTGGCCGTGGACTTGCTGTTGCAGTCGGGGTGGGAGTTGGCGTCGCGCTTGGTGTGACTGTTGGGGTCACACTGGGGGTTGCCGTTGGTGTCGCTGTGGGCGTTGGCGTAGGCGTTGACCCCGATGGGGTGATGCTGAACGGTCCGCTGGTTGAAAAACTGTTTTGGAAACGCACATCCCTCGCGATGACGCGGACGCGCACGTCGGCAATGCCAGAGGACGGCGGTAGTTGCCAGTCGTAACTCGCCGCTGCACCCGGGAGATCGCTTACAATCAGATGCCATGTGCGGCCAGAATCATATGATCCCTGAATGTCGAACGAGCGCAGACCTTCTGATGCTGTAGCAGTCCACGAGATAGGAACGATCGAACCGCCGGGAAATGACTCTCCGCCAATCGGAGACTCGAGGTCCACAGCAGGCGACTCAAATCCCAGACGCGAGTCGTGACGGATCGAAAAGTAGCCCTCGGCGAAAAACCACTTTACATCATTGGAATTGTTTCGCACCTGCAGCGCCAGGCGCGCTCGATCCGTGCTTACAAACGGAAAGTTTTGGAAGAACATTCCGTGACCGCCAATGTTCAGACCTGCGATACCTGCACCGTCTGATTCCAGAACCACTACCGGCGTGATTGTCCCGAAATTCACCGACCCGGTCCAGTCCATGTCAGGAATAGGCTCGCCTGCGGTAAAAGTTTGCCCGCTCAAATCGGTAGTGATCGTCAGGTCGCCTGTGATGTTACCCGAAGGAACTAGCACCGGCACCTCACCCAACCCTCCTGACCAGCAGCGTCGTTTGATACTACTCGCAAAAACTGTGGCGAATTAGACGCGGCAAAACCCGGATTGGGAATTGTGATCTCCCACGACCGCGCTGACGCGGGAATGTCGCTTACCAACGTGAAATAGCGATCGGGAAAATGGCCGTCGGGGGAGAAGTCAATTCGTTGGCTGACGATGGCGTCATTGTCTTGCGCAGTCCATCGCAGAATGTATTTCGTGCCCTGATCGAGAAGAAAGTCCGGGATTTGAAGGTCGGGCGAAGCATACAATTGGGTGAGTCCCGACCCAACCATGCGAACCACTGGCGGCGTGTTGTTGAAATCCGGCGGGCCGGTTAAAAAGGGAGAAAATTGTACGCCGGGCTCACCGGCGCCAACTATGGAGTCGCCTTGACCACCAGGATTCCGCGGGGTCGTTGGCCCGGTTGGATCGTTCCACCAGCAGCTGCGAGCATCGGCGCTGGATCCGACGGCGAAGGCATCGATGCCCGCGCCGTTGTCCTCGAATGAATTGGGCGTGAGCGGACTGTTCAGGAACGGGCTACCCTGCAGGTCAAAATTAACGCCAGTGCTGTTGGTGATGAAACGTGTCTTTGCGAAAGTGATGGCGCCGAACGTATTCATGTTCGCGCCGACCGCGTTATTGGTGAATCGGCAACTATCCACATAAAGCCAGTTGTCCGTGCTGATCACTCCGAAGCTTGCGTTCTCAACCGTGCAGTACTCAAGGCGACAGCCGGTCGTGGAGTTCGTGGCAAAAAGCAAACCGTCCCAGGGTTGTCCGTTCAGGCCGCGGAAGATGATCGGGGTATCGGGAAGTCCTTTCAAAACACTATGCCGCGTGGATCGGAAGCGCAGCGCGGCATCGGGATCGGTTGCTTCGACAATAACACCCGGGTCGACGGTGAGATCGCCGCCTGGCAAATCGGTTGTGGGCTGAGTAAGTCGATAAGGAAGGGCTATCTGAGACCATCGACCTCGCCCGGCGAATCCACCATTGCCGACATTAATCGCATTGATGGTGTTGCCAGTTAATGGAATCGCACTTTCTGGAAGCAAACCGCCTTCAAGCACGACAGGATAAGGATTGTTCTGAAGAACGGTGTCAATGCCGACAGAGTAATTGCCACCCGATAGGACAAGTCCTGCTATGGTGTTGTTACTGGCGTGCACGCCATTGATGTAAAACGGCTGGACGCTTTCTTGGCGATTGAGAGAGAAGCTACCGTTGGTGAAGGTGTTCGTACTTGTCACATCGGCGAACCCGCGAAGCAGAAAGCACGTGGCGCTGTTAAACACGTTGTCTTTGAGAACCGTGATGGCGTCGGAGATTGTCGCAGAAGAAGATGGATCGAAAGTGCAGCGCTCGATCCGAATGAAAGGTCGCGTAGTCGGCAGCTCCTGCGCCCAAAGCACGCCGTTACTAGTCTGAAATGTGGAATCCAAGAGCGCGACATTCGCGCCGTTTTCCACGCGCACCTGGCCGGTGAAATCTGAGAACGACGCGTCAAAAACCCCACCATCGATGTCGATGATCGGCGGGAAAACAGCAGGCGCCTGCAGCACGATGCGCTGTGCGGCTTGTCCCTGGAGATCCATCGTGCCTAACACGATCACTTGCATGTCGGGGTCGAAGTTGATCTGCACTCCGGCTTCGACGATGACCGTCGAAGTCGATGGAATCGTGATCTTCTGACAGATCTCGTAAGGGCTGTTCGCAAGAGTCCACGTAACTGTGTCTCCAGGCGCGGGAATCGGTGGCAAATTGCACGTTCCAAGCGGGCTGTTTTGGTTACGGAGGATCCGCGAGAACTGTGCGGTTGCGGTCAGCGGAGTGCCGATCGGCTGACTTTCATTGCCCGTTGGAATCGGGCTTTGCGGAATCCAGTGATTTTGTGCGAAGCCGATCGAAACCAGAAAAGAAAAACAGAATGTGCAGATCTTTAGCAAAAAGAACTTTTTCATAGCTTATTCCATAGCGAAAGAATTCTCCAACGGACGGCGAGCAGATCGCTTATCGCGCGATTCTCACAAGGGCAGCCTCGAAGTTTCCGCTGAAGATTGTGCTTCCAGCCGGCGTTGTAGCGCCGGCAGCTGGATCCGCCACGACGCCGGTAACATCGGCGAGCACGCCCTGAACCACTGCAAGAATCCCTCTTGGTGCTGACAGTCGCGCCGAAGCAGCGAGAAACGAGTACGGTGGGGGCGTGTTGGTTGACGCGGCGAGCGTGAGGGTGCCTCCACTCACAGAGACACCGGCGGCGGTCTCGAAGCCTGTTCCTCCCCACGTGAAGGCATCTAGTATTTTCTTGCCCGTCGGTTGTAGGTGTAGCACGAAGGCGTCCTGATTGCCGGCGCCGAAGCTGGTCGTAGTCCCGGCTACATAGATCGTGTTATCCGCAGCAACCGCGACTCCGTCCCCAGTCTCACCGACCCTACCGGCGAACTGCTTGTCGAAGACGAGAGCGCCATCCGGACTTAGCTTGATGATCAACGCGGCGATGTCGACGAACTGATGCCTGGCTGCTTGGATCGCGCCCGCCATAACAATCGACCCGTCGGATCCCGCCGCCATTCGGCCGCGCGGGTCCACGACTTCGCCTGCAGAATACGTGCGTTGCCACACCAAGCTGCCAGCGGCCGTAATTTTCAGTACAACTATGTCGAAATTCCCGATTTGATTACGGGGAGTTGTGCCCGCGGCGTAAACGCTGCCGTCAGATGCAACGGCGACGGCGTTGCCCGCCGCTCCATCAGAAATTCTCTGCCAGACTAGGTTGCCAGCCGAATCGAACTTCACAACGAACAGGCCGGCTGAGCTGGGTCCGAAGCTGGTCGCAGTGCCGGCGATATACACAGAACCATCGGGGGCTGTCGCCACGGCCAGGCTCTCATCGGATTCGGGGCCGCCCCAAGCCCTCTCCCACAGCAATGTCCCATTCGCATCGAATTTCAGGAGCACCGCGTCGTTCCCGTTATCAGCGGTGAGGCCGGTTACGTAGACCGAGCCATCTGCGCTTACCGCGACATCAGGTCGTCCGAGCCCACGGATGGTCGCCCCATTCCAGATTCTCTGCCAATTCAACGATCCATCCGGGGCAAACTTCACGACGAAAATTTTCGGGCTTGGATTGCCAAATGGGTCCGTGGTGAAACTGTCTGTGATACCTACGACGTAGGAGCTTCCATCGGGGGCGGCGGCGACGCCGTCCGCGACGTCGCTCCCTGCACCGCCCCATGTCGTTTGTGTGAGCAGCGTCTGGCCCTGAACCCTGGCAATAGAGAAGCCGACGGCCAAAATGATCGAAAAGAATGCTTTCATGATAGTTGAAGAATGTTTTGTTGTGTTTTCTCAGCGAAAAGAATTGCGCCTAGTTCAATGATCATCACCGGGGTCTTTCTGCGCGGGTGTGAGCAAGCTGATCCAGCCCTCCACTTCCGGGGAAAGCCTTCCCGTTCCAGACAGCGCAACAGTTGGCTGGATCCATCCGTCGTGAGTCATCGGAAGAGGCTTTACTCCCTGTCCGCCTGTGCCGTCCGTCGCGCCTGCGCCATTGCTCCCGTTCGCGAGCAGGATCGTGCCGACCGCGGCAGCGTCCGCGCCATTGCCGTCTCCGTTTGGATCGGGGTCAATGATCGTTAGCACATTTGCATGCTGATTTGTGACGTACGCATAATATCCGCCGCCTCTCTTCGCACCCCAATTCACTCCATGCGTTCCCGCAGGAGTGGGAACGAAGGCAACTACCCTATCTGTGGTAGTGTCGATAATCGCCACGTGATCGGCCGAGTTTGTCGGAGCACGCGCGACATTCGTGAGCGAGAAGACCGCACTGGCCGACCATTTTTCGTCAGGGCTCACCGGCGTCTGGATCGGACCCTGGAGCGTGTGAAAGATGTTGAGACCGGTTTGCCCGTCGGGAGCGAGAGTGACGGGGATGTTTCGCAAAATCGTCTTGGTATCGACATCGATGACGGTGACCATGCCGCTGACAAGATTAGCCACATAAGCCTTGTGAACTCCGTGGACGTGGCACTCCCCAACGGCGATTGGCATCAAAAGCGGCGCGGTTAGGGCATCGTTCGGATTTTGGCGAAATTCTTTTAGAACGGCGCCGCTCGCTGTGTCGATGATGCTGATCGACCCGGCCGGGCCAATCCCCTTAAAGACGTTCGGCACGATGGTGCGATCTCCCGTACCACAAGTAAGCCAATGACCATGAGGATGATTTCTTCCCGTGCCTGTAGAGTCGCTGTCGATGATTTGCATACCAGAAGCGCCGTCCCGAACTTTAACCATGTTATTGTCCGCGCTTAGAGGAACAGTTAGTACTCCGTTCTGCTGCCCGGCGGTCGGGATCGTAATAATATGCGTGGGAGCCTCGCCGACGGTGATGCTGTCGAGGATGGCTCCGCTCGGCCGATCAATCTTGTTGATCCACTTTCCGAACCAGTTGCCGTTGTAGACAGCATCCAGAGGGAAGTTGGCCCACATGTTGTGCGGGTTATTCCACATTCCCCCCGATTGCACCCCGTTGATTTCGCGTTCGACGGTGAAAGTTGTTGCGTCGAGCACCGTGATTGTTCCGGGCTTGAGGACACCACTTCTGTCCCTTTGGTTAGCTACCCGCTCGAACTGAGTATCGATCCAGACCTCGCCCACGCCAGGTATGCGCGGCCTCAGTTGTGCTGTTGAATTTAGAATATCCCACTTGGCACGCTTGTCAGCGTCGGTGGCGGCGATCGTTGTGATCACCGAGAGAACCGTCGTCGCAGGAAGTGAATTGACGCCAAGATGGCCAATGAACGGAAGCATGCTGGCCGTCACGTCAGGGATATTGCCAGCGGCATTCTTCACTCCCACCACGGCGGTCATGTAGGGATGAATTTTGCAGTGGAACAGGTAAACGCCGGGCACATCGAAGGTCGCCGAAAGCGTTCCATTTTGCGACGAATCCTGATCCAGAACGACGCGGGAACCTGCCGGTCTCATGAGAAGCGTAACTGTGTGACGCGTACTCGTGCAGCAGTTGTTAATCTTGAAATCAACTCTTTGACCGGCTCGGATGGCAGTAAAAGGTGTTCCTGTGACCGCACTTTTGAACCAGTTTCCCGGCTGGTCGGTGAGGTTCATGGTGTCAACGGCGCCGCCGTCAGCGTGCACTTTGCTTGGCGTGATCGCGGTCAGCACCAGTAGCGCGAGAGCGGTTAAAGTTACGAATACTGAGTTGCGTTTATTCATGGTGATCTGGGTTTGTTGTTGATCAAATTGGCGGTGCAAGTCATTGCGTCTAGAAGCAAAAGGTTCGGCAGTTGTAACCTTTGGATCTCGCACCTAGCAAAAGAGGCCGGCTGCTCGGGCCGGCCCCTCTCAAAGGAGTTTACGCCGGGTCAGTGGACCTGGAATCTGCCGCGCAGTGTGAAGTGGCCATTCACAATTACGCGCGCCACGTCACCGGCTTGCAACTCCGGCGCGCCCGTACCGCGAAGGTCCGTCTCAAACGTAATGTCGTTTACAAGATTCCTGGAAAACTGCAGGCGATTGCTGAAAATCAGCACGCCGCCGCGAAGCACGCGCAGCTGGACAACTTCATCGCCGAAGCCATTTCCGCGCGTGATCCCAAGTTCAGCGAAATCGGCCTTGGCGATCTCCACTTCAGCGGTGAAACGGTCGTTCGCCGTGCCGGCTTCATTGTCTAGTCTTGCTTGGCCACTCGCGTCGACAGCAATTACAGGTTGCAAGCGCGCTTCAAGGCGGATCGAGCTGTCAGGCGCTTGGGGTTCTTGTTGAGCAATGTCGGCTGATTGTTGGGCAATATCAGGTGCTTGTTGGGCAATTACGACTGATGAGAAGGCCAAGAGGCCACCGATTGACATTGTAGTGAGAAGTTTTTTCATGTGTATTTGTTCAATTGAGGTTTGGTTGTTGGTTCTTTGTTAACAGAAACCAAATTGATTGAGAGATGGTCGGCGTCTAAGCGGAAAAGGTTCGGCAGTTGTAACCTTTGAAGCGGACAAAAGAATTGTCCGCCCTCCTGAAGATTCGATGCAACCTAGGGGTTGCACCTAGACTCGTTAGGTACCTCGCGGCAGGTGCAGACGTATCTCTGTCCAATTATCATCGGAACGCACCAACTCCACGTCGCCACCATGCGCTCGAGCCAGCTCTCGCGCAATGCTTAGGCCCAGCCCGTGTCCTGGCACGCGTTCATCCCCACGCACCCGGTAAAAGCGCTCGAATAACTGTCCGGTGCGATCTTTTGGGATGCCGTCACCGGTATTTCCGACTGTCATTTCCACCACGCCATTGTCGGCACGGGCTTCCATCCGGATGCGGCCACCAAAAACATTATATTTAACCGCGTTTTCGATCAGATTCTGCGCGATCATCGCGACGAATGTGCGATCGCCCTTTAGCAGCAGATGCTTCGGGACGTCTGCTTCCACTTTCAGATCAAGCGGCTCCGCCAGCTCGAGTGCATCATCGAGAACACCTTCGAGCACTTCGCTCAAGTCGAACTCGGTTTTCGACAACTTGAGCCGACCAGCATCGGCACGGGAGAGCAGAAGCAGATTGTCCACAACTGAACTGACATGATGAATGCGATGTAGCAGGCCTTCGGCGCGCTCTTGTGTGCTTTCGCTGCAGTTAACGTCCGCAAGGATTTCTTCCACGCCGGCACGCAGAACAGCGATCGGGGTTTTCAAATGATGCGACGCATCGGCGGAAAAACGGATGGATTGTTCAAAACTGCGCTGCAACCGTTCGAAAGTCGTGTTGAGCACTTCGATTAATCCCGCGATCTCGTCGTTAGTTGCCGGGACAGGCAGACGCTGGTCGAGCCGCTGCGCCGTGATTCTCTTGGCGGCCTGGCGGATTTCCTCGACTGGCGCGATCGCTTTGCTCGCCACCCAAGTCGACCCGAACAACGTTATTAAGAGCACCGTTGGAATAGCCCCTAGCATCGCGAAGAAAATATCGCGGCCGATTTGATTGATCTCCGTAAGGTCATCACCGGCGCGCAAGGTGAGGCCATTTTCACTAAACTCAGCCAGGCGTACGTTCTTTCCGTCGATCTTGTGGTTATGAAATTCTTTGATGCCATCGCGAGGGAACGGCTGGCGCAATCGCGGAGAAAGATAGAGCACGGTGCCGCTTGAGTCAGTTACTTCAACCAGGTGCTTACGCAGTGAGAGCGGCACTAAGACGTCGTTGAACACCAACCTGCTGTCCGTCCGCCCACCTTCGAAATGTTCCACGTCCCGAAAGAATTCCTGGGCATCAGTCGTTAGGCGCCGATCAAAAGCAGCAATCTCGGCGTGACGCATGACAAACCACGTGGTCATTGCGCCGCCAAGGGTAGCGGCAACGGCAAGCGAAGCGGAATAAAGCGCAATCTTCCAGCGTAATGGCCAGTTTCTCATTTCGGCTCCCGAATCGTGTAGCCTAGGTATCGTACGGTGTGAATAAGCGGCGGCGCCTCGATCTTTTTGCGCAGGCGGCTGATGAAGGCTTCAACCAGTTTCACGCCGTACTCATGTTCCCGTTCCCAGACGCGCTCGCACAATTCGGTGCGGCTAAAGATGCGGCCAGGTTCACGCATCAGCACGCGCAATAACGTAATTTCCCGCGCCGAAAGGTCGATTCGGCGAGTGCCTCGATATAATGCTCTATCCGCGAGGTTCAAAACCAAATCGCCGACTTGAAGCTTGATTGGCGCTTTCTCAGGAAAACGTCGCCCAAGCGCACTCACTCGCGCGACCAGTTCTTGCATGGCGAACGGTTTGGCAAGGTAATCATCCGCTCCCAGTCCGAGGCCAGTCACGCGATCGCTGACCTCGCCGCGCGCGGTCAAGATTAGGACACGCTTATCCATTTTCGCCTTGCGCAAACGCCGCAGCACTTCGAAGCCATCCATTCCCGGCAGCATCACATCGAGCACGATGAGATCGTACTGCTTTGCCTCAGATTCGCCCAAGGCGGTTTCGCCGTCGTGCACGATCGTTGGCTCATGGCCAGCTTCAGTGAGAGCGCGAGAAATATGGTGGGCAAGGCGAACTTCATCTTCGACGACTAGAATCCGCATAGGTTCACGGTGTCGACGCGCCACCGGCGAAAAATGCGGGCGACGTCACTGTGGCGAGCAGATAACCGGCCACCGGAGTTAGATCACATCTGGGCGACACACATCAACATCTCAATCTCAAGTACGACGAATATTGTTAATGATAGGTTGATTAGCCTCACCGTGCCGTTTGCTGGATCTTGTCATCCTCTGTGACACCGACATACGAAAAACTGGGTGTTCATCGTAATTTGATTCGACCGTCC
>JBKPOB010000006.1:0-39476 GCA_046732875.1 Verrucomicrobiota bacterium
GTGCCGGTGAGATTTACGCGCACCACGCTCTCAAAGGTTTCCACCGGCATTTTCTTAATCGTCCGATCGCTGATGATACCGGAATTGTTCACGAGGATGTCGAGCCCACCATGCCGATCTTGTATTTGCTTCATCATCGACTCGACCTGCGACGGTTGCGTCACGTCGCATTCGATCACCAGCGGCTCATTTAGTTTACTAGCTATATTGGTCGCATCGGCCTTATTTTGTCCCTGCGCGTCCGCCACATAATTCACCACACATTGCGCGCCGCGTTGGCCAAATGCCCTGATCATCTCCGCGCCGATCCCGCGCGAGCTACCGGTGACGAGCGCAACTTTGCCGCTGAAATCGAGTGAATCAGGCATTTGACGATTTAACGATTTAACGATTTAACGGTTCAACGCTAGATTTTTCCGATGGCTTTACCCGTTCGAATTCTAACCGCGGTCCCGATTTGCGACGGGCACGATAGCGCGATCAACACGATCAATCTGGAATTCATCCGGCACGGAATCGAGGTCGTATATCTTGGCTATCATCGTTCGGTTGGGGACATTGTGCGCGCCGCCATTCAAGAGGACGTGCGCGCCATCGGCATCTCCAGTTACAACGGCGGGCATATCGAATTCTTCGCTGAAGTCATTGCTCTTTTGCGAAAGCGCGGCGCGAACGACATCAAAGTCTTCGGCGGCGGCGGTGGAACCATCACGCATGAGGACGCTGCAGCGATGAAGCGCAAAGGCGTGGACAACATTTTCTTCGCCGGAACTTCGCTTGCAGAAATGACCGATTATGTCCGCAAACACTATGGAAGGCTGCGCGTGAAACGGTCGCGCCCGAAATCGCCAGACCAGGAGCTTGCCCACCAGCTAACGGCGATCGAGGACGCATATGCAGCGCGAAGAAAACGGTCTACGCGCAATACTCAATCAAGAATCCGCAATCCGCATTCCGCAATCCACAATACAAAAGTCATCGGTTTCACTGGTCCTGGTGGCGCTGGCAAAACGACTTTGATTGACGAGCTAGTGCTGCGTTTTCTAAATCAGGATCCGAAAGGAAGGATCGCGATTTTGTCGCACGATCCGAGCGTAATTGGCGAAGGGGCTTTACTAGGCGATCGGGCCACGATGATCAATTCGCAAAATGATCGCGTATTCATGCGCAGCATGGCCACACATGGACAGGCCGGTGGACTTTCGCCTGCCACACAGGATTGTCTGGCCCTGCTCGCCCGGTCGCGGTTTGATTATGTGATTATTGAGACTGTTGGCACTGGCCAGGAAGCGATGCCGTTTCAAAAAAATGGCGTTGTCGATCAGACTGTGCTGGTAATGAACCCTGATTACGGCAGCCGATTACAGTTGCAAAAAATCGTGATGCTCGACCTTGCCGATGTCGTGGTCGTAAACAAAAGCGATCTTCAGCGCGCCCGCACGGCGCACACCGAAATCGAACAACGTCTGGAACAAAACCGGCGTAATCAGCGGCTGATTGATACGGTTGCAAAACGGCATCGTGATCCTGGCGTGGACGAATTATTCGAGCTAATTTCGGGAGGATCAAAATGAGCAAGCTGGGACAAGTCGTTGAGTCGATCGAGAAGTACAACAAGTTCGTTCTCGCTCAGGTGAAGCGCGCACGGAGCGACGAGCAATTCGGGCGCGAACTGCTGGGGCGCTGGAACGACATCAAAGCGAAAATTCCAGCCACGCGAACCCCGACCGGATTGCCATTGCCGCGTCTGGCGTTGCCCGAGATCGATGAGGCAGGCGAGATCGCCCGCTATCTTTTCGGCGAAGGATTACCCGGTGAGTTTCCATTTCTGAATGGCGCGTACCGCGAGATGTATTTGGAGCCGATCCGCGAGCTCGAAAGCTTCCAAAAAAACGATGAAACTGTAGCGGAAAATGCCAGTCCGGCTCGGACCGTGTCGCCTGCGAAGAGTTCGAAAGCGCGACCGCCATTACCTCAAGCCGAAGAGCCTACGCGCTTGTTCTCAGGTTTGATGCTGGCCGAGGATACGAACGAGCGTTTTCATTATCTGACTCGGCATCAACGCACGCATCGGCTCAGCACCGCATTCGATGGGCCGACGCTTTATGGCATCGATAGCGATGCCGATGGCGTCTTCGGAAAGATTGGCGAGGGCGGCGTGGCGATCGATACGGTCGAAGATATGATCCGTCTTTACGACGGTTTTGATCTCGGCTCGCCGAATTTTTCCGCGTCGATGACCATCAGTGGGCCGGCGCCGATCATCATGGCCATGTACATCGCGGCGGCGAAACGCCGGTTCGGCCCGAAAGTTGTCCCCAAGCTCCGCGGCACAATTCAGGCGGACATCTTTAAAGAGGTCCAGGCACAAAACGAAACGATTTTCCCGATAGAAGCTTCGTTGCGGTTTCTCACTGACATGGTTCAGTTCACCACGCGCGAAATGCCGCGCTGGTATCCAATTTCGATCAGCGGTTACCACATCGGGGAAGCTGGTTCGACACCAGTGCAACAAGCCGCTTATACGCTCTCGAATGGTTTCGCCTACGCGGAAATGTTCGCCGCGCGTGGGATTTCGGTGGATCAATTCGGCCCGCGCCTGTCATTCTTTCTCGATTGCGGCCTCGATGCCGAATATATCGCGCTGGCTCGCGTATCGCGGCGCATTTGGGCGATTGGAATGCGAGATGTGTTTGGCGCAGGACCGCGTGCGCAGCTTTTCAAACTGCACACCCAGACCAGTGGTCGCTCGCTTATCGCGGCGGAATTCAAAAATAATCTCACCCGTACTGCCGCGGAATTAGTGCTCGCTTACATGAACGCCACAAATTCGTGTCATTCTAACAGCGCGGACGAGCCGTTCACAACGCCCAGCGAAGAATGGATTCGGCTTGCGGCCCACGGCCAGGCAATCCTGCTGGAGGAGTCCGGCATTTTCAAACATACCATGAACATGTTGAGCGGTTCGCCCGGGATGAAAGCCGTGGAGCGCTCCGTGGAAGCGGCTATTCTCGATGAATTCCGCGAGATCGAGCGGCTGGGTGGCGTGCTTGCCGCGGTTGAAGACCGTTATCAGCGTAGCCAGATTCAAAACGCTGCGCATCGGTACGAGCAGCAAATTTACAATGGGACTCGGCCCATCATCGGGCTCAATCGCTATCGTGACGGCGGAGAAGATATACCGGAAGTGAAACTCGTGCGTACCCCGCGGAAGAAGCAGCAATTACAGGTGGATCGTCTGGCGAAATTCAAAAAGAAAAATGCCGAGAAAGCAAAACGCGCTCTGGATAAACTCGCCGATGTCGTCGAACGCGGTGAGAATTGTTTCCCGACGTTGCTCGAAGCGGCGGAAATCTGTTCGTTAGGCCAAATCACCGGCCGCCTGCAGGAAGTCGTCGGATGTTTCCGGCCGATGGTGTAGGAAAGTCAGCCAGCCTGGCTGACTCGGCGACCAAGCTGCCAGCTTCGTCTGGTTTCGGTAGGCTGGCAGCCTGATCTCCTATTTCTTCACGCGCTTTAGCCGCATGTTCTGTCCGTAAAATGCGAGGCAGCGTGAATCGACCACTTGCGTCGTTTTCATCGACACAATAATGCCGTCAGCAGTTCGTTTGATCGTGCCAGTGCCCGAATTGTTGAAACTATCTTCCCACTTGAATTCCAGCATGTTTTTGCCGCTGATTTTTGCCTGCCCTTCGCCGTCAGGCGCCGCACCGTGCGCATCGACGTAGGCGGCATCGAAGGCGACCTGGATCGCATTTCCTGATTGCTTGATGCTCATCTGAAAAGCCGCCTGGCCGTTGAGAAAGTTTCTGTCGGCGTACTCGCCCGTCCAATCCGGCTCCGCTGCGAGTGCTCTTGTAGCGATGGTGATTAGAAGAACAACGATTGAGTGCCCGGCATTTGTCAGTTTCACACGGGCAGAGTACCGATTCGAAAAAAATCGGGCAAGTAATGCCGTCCTCTGCTCGCACCACGCAAGCGTGGACACAGCCTGGCATTCGAATTTGTCAATGAGGCGCCATGCCTGCGAAAGCGTACATCGGCACCAGCGGCTGGAATTATAAGAGCTGGCGCGAAAGTTTTTACGGTGACACGCCCCAGAAACAATGGCTCGCGTTCTGTGCTGACCGCTTTACCGGAATCGAGGTGAACGGCACGTTCTACAGACTACAGGAAAAGAGCACGTTTAAGAAGTGGCGCGAACGGACACCGGAAGGATTTCCGTTTGCGATAAAAGGTCATCGTTACGTCACGCATAACAAAAAGCTGCTCGATGTGAAAGAATCAGTGATTCGTTGTCGCGAATCAGCGTCACCTCTTGGAATGCGGCTCTCAGCTGTGGTGTGGCAACTTCCAGCTTTTTTGAAAAAAGACGCGCGGCGGCTTGAGAAGTTTCTGCTGACGTTACGGCACTGGAAAAGCACGCGCCACGCAATCGAGTTTCGTCACAAGTCCTGGTTCGATAACGAAGTGACCAAATGCCTGAGCGATCACTGCGTTGCTGTTTGCATGTCCGACGCCCCCGATTGGCCGATGTGGGACGAAGTGACCACAGACCTGGTTTATATCCGGTTGCATGGCCATACGCGAAAATACGCGTCCAGCTACGGTAAACCCGCGCTCAGGAAATGGGCGATGCGCATCCGCAGTTGGCTGAACGAGAATCGCGCGGTGCACGTCTATTTCGACAACGACGCCGAAGGCGCTGCCCCGCGAAATGCGCTCACGCTGCTGGAAATGTTGCGCTAATCAGCCCGCACTATTTTTCGGCTTCGAGTTCGTTTCTACGACTGTTGGAATTGGGCTGACAATTCGGAGACAAGTTGTTCGCGATTGTTCGGCCGAACGTCGACGACTCTGACATCGGACCGCTTCTTGATTGCATTAGTGAATGGGAAAGGTCGCGCAGTAATCGTGGCAAGAATTGGCAACTTCGTTTCAAACGTTTCGGTTATCACGTCGCGAAAAATGGCTGATCGGAGTTCCATTGGCCCGATTTCATCTATGACCACAAGCTTTCGCGTGCGCACCGCTCTACAAACCGCTGCAACGCCGACAGTCTCCAGCTTGGCAAGGTCAAGTCCGTACTTTCCAACGCGCTCAGACGTTTTGAAATTAACATGGGCAAAGACAGCCTCTTTACCGTCGAGCGTGATGAGTTTGAATCCGACACGCTGGCCGTGTTCGCGAATTTCCTCCGTGTAAAAACCGCCGGCTGACAGAGCCAGATCTCTCACGACCCGCTGAATCAGCGTAGTCTTTCCACTTCCCGGACGCCCGGTAAGCAAGATTCTTTTTCCCATACAATACATTTGATCGGCCACGGATTCAGCGCCCCCGGACACGCCTTAAGGAGGAATAGCGCCGCGCGCGAACGCCGCGCGTCCTATGAGACCGACGGCGAGTAGTGCAAGCGCCGCTAGTCCGTTGAACGGATCTCCCACCAGCATTGCAACCAAAAAGATCACACCACCAATCATCACGACCCAAACCGACCATGGGTATCCCCACGCCCGATAGGACCGTCGCAACTCAGGTTCTCGGCGCCGTAGCACAATGAGAGCGAGACAGGAGAGGCAGTAGTTGGCCGCCAAAAAGAATGACGTCATCGCAACCAGCCGCTGAAATGTCCCAGATACAATAAGGCCGACGGCGGTGGCGGCGGTTAAGAGTGTAGCAGCGGCCGGTGTGCCACCGATGTTCACCATCGAGGTGCGCGACCAGAAGAGCCGGTCACGTCCCATAGCGAAAATGACGCGTGTACCCATCATCATGACCGCATTTAATAGAGGCACGAGGGAGATCACTGACAGTATTGTGATGAGTTCCCGTCCGTGCGCGCCAGCGATAATCTGTGCGGCCTCAGCCGCGGGCAGTGTTGCGCTGGAAAGCTCCGAGACAGGCAGCACCTTTAGCAACGCTATGTTGACCAGTAGGTAAATCCCAATCACCGACGAGACACCGCCGATCATCGTTCGCGGAAGATTGCGCGACGGGTCGCGATCTTCCTCCATGAAATACAAGGGGCTTTGCCAGCCGCCGTATGTAATAACAATCGCCTGCAAGGCAATGATCAATCCGCTGAATGACATCGAAGGGACGACGTCTGCCGCGGAGTCTCCACGCGTGGGCACGAGGAGACACATGGCAACGAGAGTCAAAAACGCGACGCATTTCAATGAGGTGGTCAACTCTTGAAACTGACTACTGATGCGGATTCCGAGCCACTGCAGCACCACAACGGCAACAAGGATTGCAACAGCGAGGAATCGAACGGTCCCGCTCAGTACCAGCCCTAGTACCGCTACGAACTCGGCAATGGCAATCGACACATACGCTAAGATCGAACAGTACATGAGCCAATCGGTCCAGCCGACGGCGAATCCCGTCGAGCTTCCGAAGGCGCGGCGTGCATAAACGTAGTAACCGCCAGCTTGTGGCAGCATGACACCCAACTCAGTCAGACAACTCGCACCAAGCAGTGTGTACAGCCCTCCAGCAATCCATAAAAAAAGAATCGCCCATGGCGCATGGAGCTGCTGCGCGACCAGGCCAGGTGTTCGAAGAATACCGACGCCGATCGTGCCGCCGACGCTCACAGCGAGACCAAACCCGAGGCCTAGAACGCGCCGAAGATGCCCGGGTGTTTCGGATGCCATTCGAGAGCGAAGCATAACGCGGAACGACCTCGAAAACACATGTGATCTGTGTGCGCACGGCTCCAGCAACTTCAAAAGCAAAACCACGGAGATCGCTGGCTCAGCGTGGTCTTTCCGCATCCGGGACGGCCGGTTAGCAAAATTTTTTGGGTCATACAATTGATTTCGAATCTCCGACCCCGAAAGAACCGTCGCGCATGTGCCGAACGGAGTTGGAGACAGTTCAAAATTATCTGGCGAACGCGATCGACCTCGACGGCGTGCGCGCAGAGGAAATCAAAAAGGCGCTCCTCCGCGACATTGAGGAAGAACTCGGTCATGCTCGGAAACTAGGCAACCGGATCAAGGTGCTCGAAGGCCGCGTGCCCGGCTCCCTCGATCTGGATCGTACACAACGGTTTTTGCAGCCGCCCAAGGACAGCACCGATGTGATCGCTGTGATCCGCGGTGTGATCCGCGCCGAGGACGAAGCGATTGATCAGTACAAAAAACTCATCAAGATGTGTGACCCGATTGATTTGGTGACGCAAGATCTCATCCTGGAAATCACCGCGCAGGAGCAAGCGCATCGCCGGCAGTTCATCGGGTTCCTCTACGAGTACGAACGCGCCGAAGCGAAGCGGCTGACTGCGGCGGCGTGACTGTCGGAGCACAAGCATCTTGTCCGCCACCGGACGGATTCGCTGTGGTGAACCTGTAGGTCAATCAGGCGTCTCGTCTGATTGACACCTATTGTCGGCAGGCAGGATGCCCCCCCGCCCGACAGCCAAGGATGGCTGTGCTACGCGCGCTTTTGGCAATGCGCGCAAAACCAGGCGGTGCGACCGCCAATCGTTGCCGATTTCAAGTTGCGGCCGCAACGGGGACACTTTCCGCCTTTTCCCCGATGCGGCAGAAGCCATGATCTTGGCATTTGGTTCACATCAGCCTTGGCTGCGATCGCTTTTTCGAGGATGTACCGCGTGGCGCGGAAGAGTTTTGTGAGGGCTTTGTCGCCCAAATGAGAGATTTCCGTCGCGGGATGCAGGCGGACGCGGAACAGAATTTCATCGGCGTAAATATTTCCGATGCCCGCGATCAACTTCTGGTTCAGTAAGACCGATTTCACTGCGCCACGATGTTTCCCGATCAATTTTTTGAACTCGGCCAGATCGATATCAAGGGCATCTGGACCGAGCTCGCGCTTTTTCAAAAAGTCATCGACATCACTGAGCAATCCAATCTCGCCAAACATGCGCTGATCATCGAACGCGAGCTGATAATCGTTTTCGAAAATGAACAACACTCTTGCATGCGGAGGAGCATTTTCTTTGCCCTTGAAGTAGCGAAGCGAGCCGGTCATGCCGAAGTGCAGTCGCAGGCAGACGTCGCCGTTGGTACGCACAAAGAGATGTTTGCCATGGCGGCGACTCGATTCAAAGCGGCGACCTTTCAGCTCGCGCACGAGTTCTCGCGCTGAAATTTCCTTCAAGACATATGCGTTCCTTACATCGACATCGTCGACGCGCTGATGCAACGAGGTGGCGTCCAGATATCGCTTGAATGTTTCGACATCAGGTAGCTCTGGCATCAGTCGTTTAACCGAATTTCTCGATGTGTTCCTTCAGCGCCATGGCGTTATTATGCTCAAGGTCTTTCGCGCCAAAGAGCAACGTGACCGTCCGTTTTCTGGTGACTTGAGCAAGTTTTTCGATTTGCTCGCGCTGATCGTTCAGTTCCTTGGCATACCGCTTTTTGAATTCTGTCCATCGTGCCGGATCGTGTCCGAACCATTTCCGTAACCGAGCGCTGGGCGCGATCTCCTTCAACCAGTCGTCCACTTGCGCTTGTTTTTTCGTTAGGCCACGCGGCCAAACGCGATCCACGAGCACACGTCGGCCATCAGCCCTGGAAGGCTTGTCATAAACACGCTTGATCTTAAGACTCACGCTCCGGAATCGCGCCCGATTTCGCGTTTGGCGGTGCAAGTGAGACAGGATCGCCTGCGCCACACGAATAATAGTTATATGGCAGCGAAGAAACTTGTACTTCGGTTTGATCAGGTTTCCTCCAAGGACGGCAGCCGGGTTGGAGGGAAGAACGCCGCTTTGGGCGAAATGATTCGGGCGTTGAAACGACAAGGTGTCCGCGTGCCAGATGGCTTCGCGACAACAGCCGATGCGTTTCGGTTGTTCGTGCGTGAAAATAAGATCGATGAGAAGATTCGCGCGGAAATTCACCGATTAAAGAAACGCTCCAAGTCCCTCGCTGCAGTTGGAAAAGCGCTGCGCACGCTTTTTTTGAAAGGCAAGTTTCCAAAGGCAGTCGAAGAGCAGATTCGCGCGGCATATCACGATCTTTGCAAACGCTACAAAAACGGCGCAGTCGACGTGGCGGTGCGCAGCAGCGCCACCGCAGAAGATCTGCCCGAGGCAAGTTTTGCAGGCCAGCAGGAAACCTATCTCAACATCTCCGGTGAGGACGCTGTGGTTGATGCCTGCCGCAAATGTTACGCGTCGCTTTTCACTGATCGCGCGATTAGTTACCGCGAAGCAAAAGGGTTTGATCATCTCAAAGTTGCGCTTTCGGCCGGTGTGCAAAAAATGGTGCGCGCCGACAAATCGTGTGCCGGCGTCATGTTTTCCATCGACACCGAGAGCGGTTTTCCGAACGTGGTTCGCATCAGCGCCGCTTGGGGTCTCGGCGAGATCGTCGTAAAAGGCGCAGCGAACCCGGACGAATTCATGGTTTTCAAACCGCTGCTCGGCATGAGAAGGGCGCGGCCGATCCTGGAAAAGTTGCTCGGGGACAAGAAACGCAAGGTTGTTTATGGATCGCGCAAGCGCGGGACGCACCCGACCCGCACGGTCAACTCAACGAAGAAGGAACGCGAATCGTCCACGCTTGATGACGATGAAATCTTGCGCCTGGCAAAATGGGCTTGCGCGATCGAGGATCATTACAAGAAGCCCATGGACATCGAGTGGGCGAAAGATGGCGATACCGATGACATTTTTATCCTCCAGGCGCGACCTGAGACGGTGCAGGCACTAAAAAAAGCCGGCTCGCTTACCACCTATCGGCTCAAAGAAAAAGGCAAGCGTTTGCTCTCAGGTCTCAGCATCGGCGAGGCCATCGCGGCCGCAAAAGCATGTCGAATTCACAGCTCGCGCGAACTCGGCAAGTTTAGAGAGGGCAGCATTCTGGTCACCGAAATGACGGATCCAGATTGGGGACCGATCTTCAAAAAAACCAAAGGCATCATCACTGATCTTGGCGGACGCACGTGTCACGCTGCGATCGTGAGCCGCGAACTCGGCATCCCGGCGGTCGTCGGTACCGGCGAGGCGACGAAAGTCTTACGTGACGGTCAGGAAGTGACACTTTCATGCGCGGAAAGTGACGAAGGTTTCGTTTACAATGGCCTGCTCGATTTCGCCGAGGAAAAGGTAAGCCTTAAAAAACTCCCGGACACGCGGACGCCCATCATGCTCAACATCGCCAGCCCGGGCGGCGCGTTTCGCTGGTGGAAGCTGCCGTGCGACGGGATCGGCCTTGCCCGCATCGAATTTATCATTGCTAACCGGATCCAGATTCATCCGATGGCGCTGGTGCGGTTCGACGAACTCGAAGACCGCACTGCCCGCAAGCGCATCCAAAGTCTGACTCGCGACTACAAAGACAAGCGCGATTATTTCGTCGATCGCCTCGCCCAAGGCATCGCTCGCATCGCCGGTGCGCAACATCCGCGTCCCGTGATCGTGCGGTTGAGCGATTTCAAGACCAACGAATATGCGTCGCTCATCGGCGGCGAGCAATTCGAGTCAGGCGAACAAAATCCCATGCTCGGCCTACGGGGCGCGTCCCGCTATTATCACGAAAAATTTCGCGATGCATTCCGCCTCGAATGCGAAGCGATTAAACGTGTTCGCAACGAGATCGGACTGAAAAACCTGGTCGTGATGGTCCCCTTTTGCCGCACGCTCGACGAGGCTGACAAGGTCCTGCACCTGCTTGCCGATAACGGATTGGTGCGCGGACGCGGTGGATTGGAGATTTATATGATGTGTGAAATACCGTCGAACGTTGTGCTTGCAGAAAGATTCGCCGAGCGTTTTGATGGCTTTTCAATCGGCAGCAACGATCTCACCCAGCTGGTGCTGGGTGTCGATCGCGATTCCGCCGTGCTCGCCGAACTTTTCGATGAGAGAAACGAAGCGGTAAAAAGCATGATTCACGATGTGATTCGCGCGGCGCACAAAAAAGAATGCAAAGTCGGCATCTGCGGAGAAGCACCTAGCAATTATCCCGAGGTTGCCGCCTTCCTGGTCAAATGCGGCATCGATTCCATCTCCATCAATCCCGACCGCTTTGTTGAAACAAAAAGAATCGTTGCCAAAGCGGAGCGCACCGGGTAGCGCACGCGTCTCGCGTGCTGGCGAGTGCGTCCGGCGATCGCGGACTTCGATTGGACATGTCAAGGAGTCTGAAATCTATTTTAAAGGGAAGCCTGTTCCGGCGAGGACGCCGAAACCAACTCGCCGCGGCGAGCGCTACCCGAAGCGCGATCGGCGGTTTGGAAATCACCGCTCCCTTGCTGCAGCTTGTGCATGATATCCACTCAATCCATCGAGAAATTCCTCAAGCTGCTAAAAAAATCGCCACCGGGCGCTGTGTTCAATCCATGGTGGCACGTGGATAAGCAAAACGACGTTGTCCGGAATGCGCCCGCCATCCGAAGGAGACATTTACGCGCTTATCTTCGTAAACGGCTCGGCAAGGCGAAACTCGTCGTGATTGGTGAAGCGCTCGGATATCGTGGCGGTCATTTCAGCGGAATCCCAATGACTTCCGAGCGAATCTTGCTTGGAAAAAAGAAAGATGAAGGGATCGAGCCGGAACATGTTTTTTCCAGCCTCAAGCCACGGCAAACGAGCAAACCTAAAAAATGTTCGGATGGCTTTTCCGAGCCAACAGCGACTATCATTTGGGACACGCTCCTTAGACTTGGCTTGGAGCCGGAGCAATTCGTACTATGGAATGCCTTCCCCTGGCATTCATTTGATCCGCGTCGCGGCAAGTTGAGCAACCGAATGCCTAACAAGTCGGAGCGATCTGCTGGACTGGCCGTGCTCAAGGCTTTTCTCGATCTTTTTCCAGCCGACGAGATCGTCGCGCTTGGCAACATCGCGGCATCGCAACTGCAGGAACTGAATCTCGAAACCCATCGTGTTCGTCATCCCGCTTCCGGCGGCGCTAAACTCTTTCGCCAGCAAATCGCAAAGATTGTGATGGAAGTCGGCTAGCGAGGTTCACGTGCTATCGGCCACAATTGATTGTTTCTCGGCCAAGCACAGAAGGATTGCTTTCACAGCGTCCGATACCGACGTCTTGGTTGAAACTCTGATTAAATCAGGCGCAAGCTCAGATGGTGGCTGATAAGCAGCGTGCAACTTCTCAAAGTCTTCAATGCGAGCGTCGGACGCTTCGGCCATTTTTTCATCGCGACTCATTAGTCGCTTTTTTATTTCGCTAGGATCGGCTTCGAGTTCCATGAACTGAATCCGGACGTTCGCTTTCTTGCATTTGTCTCGGACAAACTCACGGAGAGCGCGAGTAGAAAACGTGGCATCGAGAATGGCGCCATTGTGAGATTGGAACTGCCGAGGTCGGCGTCCTCGGCTACAGCGGCCGATTGCGACAAGTCCGTCTTTCAGAAGCTTCCTATAAGTTTTTTGCGTCATTCGCGCTGAATAGATGTTGGCGCGCGATTCTAACGGCGTTCGTTGCGTCAACGGAACGCCGGCCAGTGTTTTGCGAATTTCGTCGGACGAAAAAACTGGCCAATCCAGCTCGCGAGCGAGTTGCTTTGCGACAGTGGTCTTGCCGCTACCAACTCCGCCCATTACAACGAGAATCAATCGCTCAGAGCCGCTTATGGCATATCGTAAAGCAAGCCGAAAATAGCGAGCCGCCTGTCTTTCGTGTTCCGTTGGACTTGTCGTTTCTTTCTCTGTCGCCTGGATGCTTTCTATCTTCCCGCGAACAAACGCCCGATAGCACTTATAGAAATTCGCGACCTTGAGCATTCCGGCATCGCTTAATTCGCGCGCTGCATTTCGGAAAAGCAGATTTCCCAGGTCGCTTCGGCCTTTGAAATCGAAATCCATCGCCAGAAATGCGAGATCGTTGGCGATATCGATGAAACGAAACCGGTCGTTAAACTCGATGCAATCGAAGATGGTGGTCGCTTCCGGAGTGAGATGAACATGGTCGAGACGCAAATCGCCATGGCAATCGAGAATCCGCCGCTGCTGAATGCGTTGACGGAACAAGTTTTGATTCAGCTGGTAGAACTGGTTTGTGTAATGACGAATCGCCTCGAAGGCGACAGGCGAAATTGTCTTGCCAACAAAAGGTTCAACCTGTGTGAAATTCTCGTCGGTGCTTATCTTTAATTTTTCCGGTGTGCCCCATTGCTCGATCTCAGGCGTCGGAGTTTCCGCCCGATAAAATCCATGCAGGCTGGAAATCACGCGATTAATCTCCTTTTCACCGACCAGATTTTTCTCGACCAACTCGTTTAAGAAACCGCCTTCGCCATCTGCCTTCGCACCGCTACGGCGCGACGAGAGGCTACGGCGGTCAGGCCCGCCATGCGGCAGCTCTCGCATCTTCACGCAGTACTCCGCGATTTCGCCTTCACGATTGAAGGAAAAACCAGAGGCGGCTTTGTAGATCGGCACAACTCCCAGATAGATTTCCGGGGCCAGCCGTCGATTCAGCTCGACTTCGCGCTGGCAAAAGTAGTGGCGTTTTTCCAGCGTGCTGAAATCTAAAAAGCCGAGATTCACCGGCTTCTTAACTTTGAAGACAAACGGAGACGCAATGAAGACCCATGAGATGTGGGTTTGAATTGTGCGAACTTCGGTTGGCCTGTGTGGATAAGAGTCAGGCGATTCGAGAAAGTCGACGAGCGAATCACGCGTCATTTGCTTAATTCGGGCATTAGGTGTCGACGCCAACGCTCAATCAACGCTCAACGTCCAACGTCCAATGCAAAGCGCTACGACTTGGGCGATTCGCTCTTCTTGATCAATGACGTAAAGAGATCGAGCGGCACAGGCAGAAACGTTGTGGTGTTATGCTCGCTGGAAATTTCGCGCATGGTTTGCAGGAAACGCAATTGCAATGCCATCGGTTCCTTGCTCATCGCCGCCGCGGCCTGCACCATTTTTTCGGCAGCCTGAAATTCTCCCTCGGCATTAACGATTTTGGCGCGGCGCTCGCGCTCGGCTTCGGCTTGCTTGGCCATTGCGCGCTTCATGGTGTCCGGAAGCGCAACATCCTTGACTTCAACCGCGGTGACTTTGATTCCCCACGGATCAGTCTGCCGGTCGATTATTTCCTGCAGCGTTTGGTTGATTTTTTCGCGATGCGCTAGGAGTTCATCCAGCTCGGCCTGGCCAAGCACGCTGCGCAATGTCGTCTGGGCGATGAGTGACGTCGCCTTGAGAAAATTCTCTACCTTCACCACAGCCGCCTGTGGATCGATGACGCGAAAGTACAGCACTGCATCAACGCTCACCGGCACGTTGTCGCGAGTCATGACTTCCTGCCTCGGCACGTCAATGGTCACAACGCGCAAATCCATTCGCACCATGCGATCGACGATCGGAATTAGAAAAATCAATCCCGGTCCTTTTGCGCCGAGTAGTTTCCCCAAACGAAAGATGACGCCGCGCTCGTATTCCCGCAGGATACGAACGGCCTGCGGCAGAATAATGATGATGAGAATAATGATCGGGACGGCCCAACTGATCAGTCGTGGCAAGGCTTCAATTAATTCCATGGCTATGTTTTCCTTTAGGTTGCAGTTTTACAGTTAACCCTTGCACGGCCGCAATCTCGGCCTGTTCGTCTTTCTCAATAAGCGTATCGCTGACGGCGTTCCAGTATTCGCCTTCGACGAAAATGCGGCCGCTGCGCGAATCGATTGGAGTCAACGCGGTGACTGTTTTTCCGATTAAAGTTTCCTTTCCTACCTTCACCGGCAGCAGTTGCGCGCGCAGCCCTTTTCCGACGATGAAAATAAAGAACCCTGCAGTGACCAACGTCGCCGGAATGATGTAATTGAGCGATAAACGAAAGAGAGGATCGGCGCGATTGAAGAGCATCAGCGAACCGATCAGGAACGCAATAATACCACCGACGGTCAAAACGCCGTGAGTGGTCGCGTAAACATCGAAGATAAAAAGCATCAAAGCGAGTGCGATTAGAACAAGTCCGGTGACGTTGACTGGCAAAACAGCCGCGAGATAAAGCGCGAGGACCAACGCAATCGCTCCAACGACTCCGGGAAGAATCGCACCGGGCGTAGTTAATTCGCCAATGATTCCATAAATCGCAATCAACATCAGAATAAACATTACTTCTGGTCGCCAGAGTTTTTGAAAGACGTGTTCCGCCGCCGACATCTTGATCTCCGAAACCTCAGCGCCTGCGGTCTTGAGCGTTTTCCCATCCACCACCCGGCCGTTCAGTTTTTGTAACAGGTCGGAAATATCGGAGGCAATCAGGTCAATGACTTTTAGCTGCAGCGCTTTCTCAGCGGTAATCGATGCACTTTCCTTCACTGCCGACTTGGCCCAGTCGACGTTACGCTGGCGCTTGCCAGCGATTGTCTCGATATAGCTCACCGAAAAATTCTCCAACTTCTGTTTCATTGTTTCGTCGGTCTTTTCCTCTCCGCCACCTGGAAAACCGCCTATCGAGACCGGATGGGCCGCGCCAATTGTGGTGGCCGGTGCCATGGCCGCGACGCTGGCCGCGATGGTGATGAAACAACCTGCGCTGGCTGCTGTGGCGCCGGTTGGAGCGACATAAACGACGACCGGGACCGTCGAACCGAGAAAGCTCTGTACAATCTTTTGCGTCGAATCGAGCAGTCCGCCAGGCGTGTTAAGTTGAATGATAAGACACTGAGCATTCCGCGCCCGGGTTTCGTCGATGCTGCGCGCTATGTAACTCGCCGTCGCTGGCCCAATCGCTCCGTCGATATTGATCAGAGAAACTTTATCCGCTGCAGGAGCTGTCGGAGCTATTGACGAAATGAACCAGAGGACGAAACCAATGAACGCATTTGTCATGCGACCATTCCCGACGCGCTGCGGCGCGATGCGCACAGTTATGCTCCTTTCATTGGCTGCAGCTTGATCGCCAGATCGTTCACTTTGGGCTTCACGATTTTCTCGTAATCGCGATAACTCATTTTGATCGCGTCGGTGTGTGTGCCCGCTTCGAACACAATGTAGTCTTGCTCCGCCAAACTCTGGTCCACATAGGTTGGCACACCATAGAGATTGCCAAAGGGCGGCATCCCTCCAATTGCGCAGTCTGGAAATAGCGACTTGAATTCCTGTTCCTTATCCAGTGAGACAGCCTTGCCGATCGCCTTTTCGACCTTTTCCAAATCAATTTGGTGATCCGCTGGCAGCACCATCATAAAATGCTCGTCGCCCGATTTGACCATGACCACCTTGGCATGATGACGACCCTTCACGTGCTCTGCCTGAGCGATCCGTTGCGCGGTTACTGCCTCTGGATGCCGCAGAACCTCATAGGTGACTTTGCTTTCATCTAAACACTTGATCAGTTGCTTTGGTATTTCCATAACCGCCTCCGAAGGAAAATATCACTTTCCCGTGTGATCTCTACTCCTCCAAACAAGTAAACACCGCCGCAAAGATGCTGACGCGCGAAAGAGTTATGTATGGCTACATGCGAAGTTTGCGAGAATGAATATGACAAGGCGTTTGAAGTGGTCGTAGCTGGAAAGCATCACACATTCGATAGTTTCGAATGCGCGATCCACGCGCTGGCGCCGGTCTGCCCACACTGCAACTGCCGGATCGTCGGACATGGTGTGGAAGCCGATGGACAAATCTATTGCTGCGTTCATTGCGCGCGCACGGCTGGCAAAACGCAGTTAAAGGACCGCGTTTGAACGTTGCACGGAAGACAGCGACGACAGTTGGGGCTTGTTGTCTTAGTTGCTGGCGACTACTTTTGGTGCCAGGCAAGTAGCACGTTTCTTTTGCGATCCTTGCACGTGTCGCTGACGAACGTAAAGGACAACGTGTTTTCGTTAGGTCGGCTAAACTTGTAAACGCCGGGGCCGTTGCAGCCTTTCGGAATTTTGTCTCCGGTGCCTTGAATTGTAACGGTATCTCCAGTGACCGTGTAGGTGCCCCAGATATCACGTTTGCCGTCGTGATTTCTATCGACATCAAACGTGCCGTCGCCCTTCATCGTCCAGATAGTGCCGAGTGAGTTGGTCCATGTGCCAGTAAGCGCAGCTGGGCCGGAGCGCGTGGTTGCGCAAGCACCGACAAGCGCGATCACAGCGCATATGAAAATGATTTGGAAAGAGCGTTGTATTTTCATGCCGACCATCCTGCCGGGTATTGACTAGATCCGTCAAGCTTCGAACGAGTCGCACCTTACAAGCAATGATTGCAAAAAGCTTCGCGACTGAAGTAGAAAGAACTCCGTGGAGCAAAATCTGGCGGTTCCTCTAACGCCAAGACCTAACTGGTGGAAACGAAACTGGAAATGGTTCGTGCCGGTTGGCTGCCTCAGCATGCTGGTATTGTTCGTCGCCTTTGTTGGCTCCATCGCGTTGATCGTGTTCAGTGCGATGAAATCAACTGACGTCTACAAAGACGCTTTGGCCCGTGCACAAGCACACCCTTCTGTAATCGAGGCCCTCGGTTCACCGATCAAAGGGGGATTTCTTGTCTCTGGGAACACAAACGTGAACGGTGCATCCGGTGAAGCGAATCTCTCCATCCCTATCTCTGGACCGAAAGGTAAAGGAACGATCTATGTGGCGGCAATCAAATCGCTTGGCAGGTGGAACTACTCGGGTCTCATCGTAGGAATCGCAGAGACGCATCAACGGATCAACCTTCTCCAGACTCCGATTCCAGCAAATTCCCCTGATTAATTTCGTGCAACCAGCGACAAGAAGACTTTCCATTAGCGCGATTCTCTTCGGAATTCTGGCGGGAATCGTTGGCTTAACAGCCGGTCTTTTTCTCGGCTTTCTTCTTGGCGGGGCGCTGGCCGCTGCATTTCATATCTCCACGTTTGAGGGTGAAGCCGGCTATTTTGCCGCTGCCATCGCGCTGCTTGTTACCGCGATCGTTACGCCTGGCTCGATTCTCCTCGCGCTTTACTGGCGCGGCATAAGAGGCGCTTTTTTATTTGTTGGGTTGGTTGCGGTTTGTGTGTCGATCCTTGCCATTGCTGCATCTGGGTTTGGAATTTGGTATGCCGGTCAGCCGCATGTTTTGAATATCAATGGGCCAACGCCGTTGCTCGAGTTTGAAGTAAGACCACCGGCTGGTCAGTCCGTCGAAAATCTTGCGAATGTTCAACCCGAGCTCAATACAGACCGCAACACAATGCCAGGTTACTGGCATACCGACGCACCTCAAGATCCGAGCGTGCGCGCGGGTTACGTCGAACTTTACTTCCGCACTTCGCGGCGTCTCTTTGTGTTGAAATTTGCCGGCGACACAGACCGGATTTTCCGGCTCAAGCTGCCGGCCAATCCGATGAGGGCGAAATACCGCGCGTGGTCCGACTGGCAAAGCCCGGACTTTGTAGCAAAAGGAGGCGAGCAACCTTCCCGTGTCGCTGGCGGAAACGAGTATCAGATTCGCTATAAACTGGATTATCAGGACAGGTAAGCGCTGGTCGCCTCTTTCTGGGCGCCACAGCGCGCGGTTTACCTCCAGCGTGGCGCGCGTAAGCTTCTCAGATGTCGATTTCTGAAGAACAGGTCAAGAACGCTTTGAAGTCTGTGAAATATCCCGGCTTCACTCGCGACATCGTTTCATTCGGCATTGTGAAATCGGTCCAAATTGATAATGGCGAGGTCAAGGTCCAACTCGCCCTGGCGACGAACGATCCGAACATTCCCGCAGCGATTAAGAACGACGCCGAAAAGGCTCTGCGCAGGATCGACGGTGTTCAGGATGCGAAAGTTTTGATCGACATTCACGCGCCGCCCGCAGGCGCGGGGGCCGGCATGGGAGCGACCCGAATTCCAGGAATCAGACACGTCATCGCGGTCGCTAGCGGTAAAGGTGGCGTTGGGAAATCGACGATTGCGGCAAATCTGGCAGTCGCTTTGGAGCAAACCGGGACACGCGTTGGCCTGTGCGATTGCGACATCTATGGCCCGAGTATTTCCCTCATGTTCGGCACGCGCGAGCGACCAATGGCCACGGAAGAAAACAAGATTGTTCCGATTGAGCAATACGGATTACGGCTCATGTCGATGGGATTTCTGCTCGACGACACGTCACCAGCGATTTTGCGCGGACCAATGGTGACGCGCTACACCCAGCAATTCTTGCGACAGGTGGAATGGGGCGAACTGGATTATCTGGTCCTCGATTTGCCTCCTGGCACTGGTGACATCCAGCTCACCATTGTCCAGACGGTGGCACTTTCCGGCGCGATTGTGGTAACCACGCCTCAGGAAGTTGCACTTATCGATGCTCGCAAAGCCGCTACCATGTTCGAGAAAGTCAACGTGCCAGTACTTGGGCTAATCGAAAATATGAGCTATTTCGTTTCTCCTTCCGACGGCCAACGCTATGATATCTTTGGAAGCGGCGGGGGCGAACGCGAAGCGAAACGGCTCCGTGTCCCGTTGCTTGGCCAAATCCCAATCGACATCGCCACGCGTGAGTCGGGCGATCGTGGGATTCCAATTGTTGGTGAAGATCGAAAGTCTCCCGTGTCAGCCGAGTTCAAAAAGATTGCTGAAGATCTTCGCAAGACGCTGATGTAGTGAGGCGTCCGCAACCGCCATTAGAACCGGGAGTTAAATAAACAAGGTGATTATGACGTCGAAGATGCGAGTGTGGCATTGGCTTCCAGCCAATGTCCATCGGCAGAGATGCCGATGCCACGTGGATGCCTTGTTCTGTTGACTCATCCCCAATTGTATGAAAGAGAATCCTGAGATGCCATCTTCCGAGGAGGATCAATCTCAATTCGTTAAGAATTCGGTGCTGTACAAGGAGTTTCTCGCCGAACGTGCCGAGATCCTGAAACATAAGTGGATCGAGAGCGAAAAAGCCGGTAAAGACATCGGCTTTGAAAAGGCGTTGCTGGATTGGATCGTGAAACATCGCTCCAACTGGCGAGAGCGACGAAGAAAGGAGGCGCGCACCGAAAAGTCCGCCTCCTAATTTTTTGTTCCTTTAATGCGATCCTGCGAGGTCGCCAAGGAAACGAATGAAACAGACAAAACAAAAGACATCCGGTGCCGCCGTCCCGATCATGGACGCGGAGGCAATTAGTCGAGCGCTTCGACGAGTTTCGCACGAAATCATTGAGCGAAATCCGCGACTGACACACGTCGTGCTGGCGGGAATTCCGTCGCGCGGGGTGGAAATCGCCCAGCGCATCGCCGGTTTCATTCACGAGATCGCGAACGCCAATGTGGAGACCGGCGTTATCGACGTGGCGATGCATCGCGATGACGTGGGCACGCGCCCTGAATTACCGATCGTCCATGAGTCGAAACTTCCGCTGCCGTTGGAAGATCGCACCGTCATCGTTGTCGATGACGTTCTTTACACCGGCCGCACGGTGCGCGCGGCCATGGACGCCATCAATTCATTCGGGCGCCCTGCACGAATTCAGCTTGCGGTACTGATCGACCGCGGCCACCGCGAGCTGCCCATTCGGCCAGATTACGTTGGAAAGAATCTGCCGACTTCGGGTGGCGAAAAGGTGCGCGTAAGGCTCGGACAAACTGATCACGAACCTGACGAGGTACGGTTGGAAGAGCAATGAACACATTAGCTACCACATGACCACGCGCTGGACACGAAAGGATCTTCTCGGCCTGCGCGAGCTTTCTGCAGACGAAATCAATTTCATTCTCGAAACTGCGGACGCATTCAAACAGGTCGGCACCCGTGAGATTAAGAAGGTGCCATCCCTGCGCGGAAAGACTTTAGTAAATTTCTTTGTCGAGCCCAGCACGCGGACGCGTACCTCTTTTGAGCTCGCCGCGCTTCGTTTGAGCGCGGATGTGATTAATATCTCGGCAACCACCTCCAGTCTGACCAAAGGGGAAACGCTCAAAGATACCGCGCGCAACCTGGAGGCGTTGCATGCCGATATTCTCGTGCTTCGTCATAGCTCAGCTGGCGCACCGCAATTTTTGGCGAATCGGCTTAAGGCGAGCGTGATCAACGCGGGCGATGGCGCGCACGAACATCCGACGCAGGCGCTTCTCGATTTTTACACGATTCGAGAGCGCAGAGGGAAAATTGCCGGGCTACGCGTTGCCATCGTCGGCGACATTTTGTTCAGTCGCGTGGCGCGCTCGAACATTTTCGGCCTGCTCAAGCTCGGCGCGCGCGTCACGCTGGTTGGGCCGAGCACGCTCGTACCACGCGAGTTTGAGAAACTTGGTGTTGAGATTTCTCACAACCTCGAGGATATGCTACCAAAGGCCGATGTCGTAAACCTTTTGCGCATCCAGCACGAACGCCAGCGCAAAGAATATTTCCCCGGCATCGGCGAATACATTCGCTTGTTCGGTCTGACCAAAGAACGCGCCAAACTTTTGAAGCCGGATTGTCTGATCATGCATCCCGGCCCGATCAATCGTGGAGTCGAGATCGACAGCGAGATCGCTGATGGATTGCAAAGCGTCATTCTCGACCAGGTCACCAACGGTCTCGCTGTGCGCATGGCCGTTCTGTATCTGTGCGGAGGGATCTCAGCGTGAGCACGACAATCATTCGAAACGGCCGCGTGATTGATCCCGCAAACAAACGGGATGAAGTCGCCGATCTTTACATCGCGGATGGAAAGATCGTCGGCTCCAAATCCGAAATCCGCGAGGAGTTTACCCGCCGCGGCGGGAAATCCGAAATTGAAGATATTGACGCGAAAGATTTGGTTGTTGCGCCCGGTTTGATCGACATGCACGTCCATCTGCGCGAGCCCGGATTCAGTCACAAGGAAACGATCGAGTCGGGCGCGCGCGCGGCCGCGGCTGGCGGATTCACCACCATTGTTTGCATGCCAAATACGTCGCCTGTTCCGGACAATCCGGGCACGATTGCGTGGATCAAGGATCGAGCGTCCGCCATCTCGTCTGTGAATGTTTTGCCAACGGGCGCAATTTCAAAAAATCTCGCAGGCGAAGAACTCGCGCCGATCGGCTCACTTGCACAGGCAGGCGTTGTGGCGATCACGGATGACGGTCATTGCATTCAAAATCACGAAGTCATGCGGCGCGCGATCGAATATGCGCGCATGGTTGGCGTGCCCGTGCTCGATCATTGTCAGGATTACAATTTGGTCGGCAACGGAGTTGTGCATGAGGGTTATTGGAGCACGCTCCTTGGGTTACCCGGCTGGCCAGCCGCGGGCGAAGAAGCAATAGTGATGCGCAACATTTTGCTGGCGGAACTTTGCGATCATCCGATCCATTGTCAGCACGTCAGTGCAGCGGGAACTGTGCGACTAATTCGGGAAGCGCGTAAGCGCGGCGTAAAAATAAGCGGCGAGGTTTGTCCGCATCACATCGCGTTAACCGACGAGGCGATCCAAAATTTTGACACCAACTATAAAGTGAATCCCCCGCTGCGCTCGCAACCAGATATCGATGCATTGCTGGAGGGCGTCGCCGATGGGACCTTGTCGATCTTGTGTTCCGATCACGCGCCGCATGCGGATTTCGAAAAAGAAGTCGAGTTCGACGTCGCGCCATTTGGTATCATTGGGTTGGAGACCGAGCTCGGTCTTTTTATCGACCTGCTCGTACACAAACACACCAGGATCGACATCGTGCGTTTGATCGAGATGTACACGGTTGAGCCGGCCCGATTGTTGAAGTTGGACGCGGGCACCCTCTCGGCGGGCGCGCGCGCCGATGTGACGTTAATCAATCCAGATTTGGAGTGGACCGTTAACGTCGACCAATTTCAATCGGCCTCGCGCAATTCGCCTTTTGACGGATGGAAACTGAAAGGTCGCGCGGTGCGGACAATAGTCGGCGGCAACACGATTTGGAAGTTGTAAATACAAAAATCAAATTGTCATTCCGAGCGAAGTCGAGGAATCTCTGATTTCTTCTGCTCCATAGGACGTCAGCACACTCAGCGTCTTCAGAAAAATCCAGAGATGTCTCCCCTTCGGTCGACATGACACAAGCGCAAGTTGAGATCGGCGCTCATAGAGCGCCGCTACAGAATTACCCCGCGGCGTATCCGCCGTGGATGTAGTTTTCCAAGTGTGCGATTGCGGCCTGCTGGCAGGAAATGACGTGTTTGACGAGGTCACCGATCGAGATCACACCCACCACTTGATCGTCTTCGACCACGGGCAGATGCCGAATGTGTTTATCTGTCATTAGCCGCAGACATTTCTCAACCGGTTCGCGAGGATGCGTAACCGTCACATTGGTTGACATGATCTCGGAAACTTTCGTTTCCCGGGAACGTTTGCCACGCAGGAAAACCTTACGGGTGTAGTCGCGCTCGGAAATGATCCCATTCAATCGATCTCCATCCATCACTAACAACGCGCCGACATTTTTCTTGTCCATCATTTCAATCGCTTCGAAAACCAATGCGTCTGATCGAATGGAAAAAACATCTTTGCTTTTCTGGCTCAGAATCGCGCCGATCGTGCCGCTAACGTCCATATCATCCAGAAAACTTTTGCTGCCGAAACAGCAGCAACCTTAAGATAAGGCAACACCGGCCTGCGACGCAAAACAAATAAACAAGGAGCGATTGCTGCCCAAGTTCGCCACGGCGAATGGCCCGTGGCGGACCGTCGCCCATTCTGAATTCTGCTCGCGCTGGCAAGCCCCTATTGGGGCGTGCCCAGATATCTCCGCGGAGCGAGCTTAGGCGGACGTTTCCCACTAACAATCGCACCCGCTACTGCGATGTATGAGAGCTCCTGGCGATCCACTGCACAGCGTAACATCAATCCACCACGGCTCATGTCGCCGCGACCAACGAAGTCCACGGGAAATCGGAGACGGTCGCCGAAACTCGCTACTAGCACATTCACATATTTTCCTGTGGCAATGCTGCCGAGAAGGATGATTTCGCTGTGAGGCGGCAGTTTTCTTGCGAGAACACGCGCGTCTCGCTCGATCGGCGCTCGATAACGCGGATCGTCCTTGTGGATATCGACTGTAGCGAATTCACGCAAATCATCGAGACCGATCCGCGTCCTGGCATCGACAAGGCCACGGGTGGGCGTGATCACCAAAACTCCGGGCATTCCAGGCGCGGGCCGCGCAAATGCAGTCGCGTATGCGATCTTGCCGCGAAAATAGAGCCCGCTGAGAAAAGTAAACACCTCGGCGATTGGCACGCCCCGTTTGTCGCGCAATTTTCGCGCGAGTTCGAATTCCGCCCGATTGCTCAGAACCATCCGCGCTCGTTCACCACCAGCGTAGGCGGGCGAGAGAAGGAAAATGCGGTAACGAGCAGTATGATTCATTGGTGGCAATCTTCGAATTCGCCGACGACCGGCGCAAGCAGGTCAATTCGCGCCGTGGCTGACGACCCGATCTTACCCTGCTCTGAGCTTGCTTTTTTACTGCGGGATGGAAAATAATGCGGCGATGCGTTGGGCTTGGACATTCAAACCTTGGGTAAGTGACGCTCGAAACGGAGGAGATAATCACTATTCCGTGGGCAATGCCTGCCCCGATTTCTTGTGCGTGGGAGCTCAGAAAGGCGGGACCTCGTGGCTTTATCGGCAGCTTGAGCGACATCCCGATTTTTGGATGCCTCCGGTAAAGGAACTGCATTATCTGAATAGTCTAACTAGAGCAAGACGGTTCGATCCTCCTCGCTGCAGAGACCAGCGCGATGCTTCGTTCCTGGATGGCATGAAAAACCTGAGCGGCCTGTCCTATATTGATCTGGAGAAGTACGGTCGATTGTTTGAGCACAAGGGATCACTTGTGTCCGGTGACATCTCGCCAGCTTATTCGACATTGAGCGATGAGATCATTCAGCGAGTCGTCAATTCCTTCCCAAATTTGAAAGTGATCTTTCTAGCTCGCGATCCCGTTGAAAGAGCGTGGTCACAATTGTCTATGGGGATTCGTCTCGGAATGATCAGTCCGTTTGACGCGACTGATGCTGATGAAGTAATTCGGAACTTGCTGAATCCGGGGGTGCTCCTGCGCTCATATCCCAGTAAGATCATCGCACGCTGGAGACGCTACGTTCACCCAGATCTTTTCCGCATCTACTTCTTTGACGATCTCGAGAAAAACCCGGCTGAGCTTCGGCGTTCCATCCTCCTGTTTCTGGGCGCTGATCCAAACAAGCCTAGTCGCCGATTAAAGGTGGAAGACAACCGGGATGCCAAAAAGGATAAACTTCGACTTACCGATAGAGTTCGATCCCGTATAGCTCAGTTTTTTGAGCAAGAATTGAAAGCCTGCGCCGCAGAACTGGGCGGTCCGGCGAAACAATGGCCGGCACGATATGGCTTTTCATTACTCATCCTCTTCATGCAATTCCTGGACGACTTCGACATCCTATTCTGGTGTGATTGGATCGCATGAGGGCAGAGCCGGCGCTGCGGCGACCGCAGGGCACTACGGCGAGCGCGATGTCCGTGCCATAAACTCCAAACGGAGATAAATGAAAGGTGAGATGGGCTTGGCCGTTCAACACTCGCGCTAAGGGCGACAGACACAAGAAAGGGAACAGATCTCCTGCTCGCGGTGCAGGGCCCGACTTTTTGTGTATAGGAGCCCATAAAGCCGGAACGACCTGGCTTTATCAGCAACTCGATTCCCATCCTGATTTCTGGATGCCGCCTGTGAAGGAACTGCATTACTTTGATCAACTGAGCCGGGTACAACGCGCAGCTTGTCCGCGCTGCAGAGACGAGCGCGATCTTCGATTTCTGGAGCAACTCAAGAGCCTTAGCGCCGAAACAGGAATCGACTTCGACAATTATGCGCGACTGTTTGAATCCAAGGCATCGCTTCTTTCAGGCGATATATCGCCAAATTATTCGACGCTAAGCAGTGATGTCATTCGACGCCTCGTTAAAAACTTTCCAAGCATGAAGGTCATCTTTCTAGCGCGTGATCCGGTCGAGCGAGTGTGGTCGCACTTGTCGATGGAAGTGCATTACCGACAGATCGAGCCGTTCGACGTTACCAACATCGATGAAATCAATCGGAATTTGCTCCGCCGAGGAATGCTCTTGCGTTCCTACCCAAGTGCGGTGGTAGCCCGATGGAAACGCCATGTCCATCCAGAGCAGTTTCGTGTGTATTTCTTTGATGACCTGCAACGCAATGCCGCTGAATTGCGGCGGTCTATCCTTTGTTTCCTGGGTGCTAATCCAGACAAGCAAGGGACTCGATTGACGGCGGATTACAACAGCTGGACCAGAATGGAAAAGCTTCCGCTCACAAACAATGTACGATCGCACCTGGCCAAATTCTTCAAGAAGGAACTGAAGACCTGCGCAGCGCGGCTCGGCGGGCCAGCCAGAGATTGGCCGGCACGATACGGTTTTTAGTTCTGTTTCAAGACGCGCTTTACGCCTAACAATTCTAGTTTCCTGTCAGGCGCGCTTCTGCCAGATCGAGGTCACGCTGAATATGCCGCAACGCGTCGTCATTAATCACGCGCTCGTTTCGCAAACGAATAATGGTCTGCCTTTCAACACGCAGCGCTTCGCGTTGCAAACGCTGATATTGGGGCGTGGCAATTTCGCCGCGACAATCGTCGGGGTTCTCGGCGCAAAGTTGCAATTGCTCCAGGCGTTCATCGTACTCAGCGCGTAAACGATCCACGGTATCGGGCGAAAACTCGCCGCTGGCACGCAGCTTTCCGATCAATTCAATTGCGGCCTTGTTTGCTTCCAAACGCGCCCGGCGTTCCTCTTCGTCTGCCTCTCCGTCATATGTGATTCCGAGTTTTCGAATTAAGAGCGGCAACGACAGCCCCTGAAGAACGAGCGTGGTCAGAATGACTGAGAACGTGAGAAACAAAATGTAATTGCGCGCCGGAAATGACTTGCCATCACTCAATGTCAGCGGCAGCGCGAAGGCAGCCGCGAGCGAAACAACCCCTCGCATGCCCGACCAAGCCACGATGGCCGCTTGTTGCCGTCGCGGAATTGAATCACGGGCGCGCCCGCCGTTTACGAGACCTAGCATACGCAGCAGATAGGTCGCCGGTATCACCCAAATAATCCGGACCAAAACAACCGCACTGCTGACGATGATCGCGGTGACGATGGGGCCGATAAGCGATTCGCCACTCAATGCATGCAGAATTCCAGGGAGTTGCAGTCCAATGACGATAAAGATGAACCCGTTGAGAAGGAACACGACCATTTCCCAAAACGCGAATGCTTGTAGGCGATAGCGCGGGGTGACAATCAGCGGTGAATGCCATCCGAGAAAAATCCCCGCAGCAACCGTGGCCAGTACACCAGAGACGTGCAGGCGTTCTGCCGGCAGGTAGGCAAGGAAAGGAGTGAGCAGGGAAACGGTAATTTGGATAGGAGGATCATCCAGATGGCTTTGCACCCAACGCATTACCAGCCCAACAAGCAATCCAAATGCAATTCCGCCAGCCGCCACCCAGGTAAAACGAATCGCTGCATGACCAAACGAGAATGTGCCGGTAAGGAGCGCCGCGATTGCGAACTGTAGCGCAACCAGTGCGGTCGCATCATTTACGAGACTCTCTCCTTCGAGAATTGCCTCAATACGATGGGGAACACCAAGTCGGCGAATGATTGCAGTCGCCGCAATCGCGTCGGGCGGCGAAACAATTGCTCCGAGCGCAAACGCAGCGGCCCACGGAAGAGCCGGCAAGATAGCATGCGCGATCCACGCAATCGTGACCGTAGTTGCCAGCACCAGTCCGATCGCGAGCAAAAGAATCTGTCGTAGGTTTCGCCGAAAATCGCGCCACGATGTGAACAGCGCCGCGGGATAAAGAAGCGCGGGGAGAAAAAAGTAGAATACGATCTCTGGATTGAGCCTTACTTCTGGCAGGCGCGGCACGAAACTCAGAGCGAGTCCGCTGATCACGAGTACAATAGGGTACGGCAATGCCAGTCTACATGCGACCACGGCAAGGACCGCTATGGCGGCGAACAGCAGCACAATAATTTCCGCTTGATGCATGATCGATTGCTATAGCCGGGTGCTTAATGCCGGCGCGTGGAAACGATACCTCGATCAGCCGCGATCAGCGACCGCAGCTACAGCCTTTGCCCGCGCGCGATTCGCCTGCAGCTCAGCGAGATGTTTTTCCGACCAGCGGCAAAGCGCATGCAACGGTTCAATCAAGGTTCGGCCCAATCTCGTGAGAGAGTACTCGACCTTCGGAGGTACGACAGGATGAACGGTGCGTTGCACCAAGCCGTCGCGCTCGAGGCTGCGCAACGTTTGTGTCAGCATTTTTTGCGAAATGCCGCCGATCTCGCGTTGTAGCACGGCATAACGCATCGTTCCGCGCGCCAGAATCTGGATAATGAGAGCTGTCCATTTGTCAGCGATTCGGTCGAGCACAAGCCGGGAAGGACACTGCGCATCCATGACTGAGGGGGCGGATGACACTTTTCGCACGCTTCTGTGTAAAACAATTTCAGTCGACGCGCAAGGAGAGAGTAACGTTCCAGAAAGTATGTATAAGCTGGAATCATATGTAGTTGACTGATGGTTTGGACGTCCGAAATTTACTCTATGACAATTTCATCTCTTACGAAGGAAAAGGTTGTTCCGATGGATTTTCTCTTGAATGAAGCGGACCTTGACACTCAATCCGCGACGAGCAAGGACGTCGACGCGGCGGCAGCGAAGCACGATGATTCCGTCTTGCTCGACGCTTATTCGCGCACCGTCGTGAGTGCAGTCGCGCGAGTTGCTCCGGCCGTTGTGAATATTGATGTGAAACAGCGCATCAAGATTCGACGCGGAGAGCGCGAACTCAGCGGAAACGGATCGGGTTTCATCATCACTCCTGATGGATTTATTTTGACCAACAGCCACGTTGTTCATGCGGCCAGCGCCATCAATGTAACCTTGCCAGATGGACGCGAATATCCGGCGCAAGTGAGCGGGGACGATCCCGATACCGATCTTGCTGTGATTCGAATCGACGCGCCGCAACTTACGCACGTGCGCCTGGCCGATTCGGAAAGCTTGCGCGTGGGTCAACTCGTGATCGCGATTGGAAATCCGCTCGGCTTTCAAGCAAGCATCACTGCGGGCGTGATCAGCGCGCTCGGCCGCTCAATGCACGCGCAATCCGGCCGTTTGATCGACAATATTATTCAAACCGATGCGGCGTTGAATCCAGGCAACTCCGGCGGACCACTGGTTAATTCAGCGGGCGAAGTAGTAGGCGTAAATACGGCGGTGATTCGACCGGCACAAGGAATTTGTTTCGCAATCGCCAGTAACACCGCTAAGTTGGTTGCTGGATGGCTCATCCGGGACGGACGAATCCGGCGCGGTTATATCGGCGTGGCCGGGCAAAACGTGCCGATTCATCGGCGGATTGTTCGATTCTATGGTTTACCTCTTGAGACGGCTGTCCTCGTCGTTTCAGTCGAGAAGCATAGTCCCGCCGAACGCACTGGTTTGCGCGAAGGCGACCTGATAGTTGCGTTCAATGATCAGCCCATCGGGAGCGTGCACCATCTGCACAAAGTCTTGGTGGGTGAACAAATTGGTGTTAGCGCCAGGCTGACAGTCATTCGGCATACCGAGAAATTGGAGTTGCCGATTTTGCCCGCTGAATCGCAATCGAAAGAGTAGCGCGAGCTACTACCGCGGAGTTGGAGTAGGAATCCTGCCGGTTACAGTGCGGCTGACTGGCACGGCGACTATGGAACGCACGGAATCGTTGGTGGCAACATAGATCTTAGCTGATGCGTTCCGACAGCCGGCTCGCTGCATCCATTCGCTCGGTTACGTCCTGCCTCTGACCGAGAGCTATGGTGGCTGAAGAAGGCTCCGGAGCCTCGCACTTTCGCTATGGAGTAACGCCACTTCCCAGCGAACGCTGTCGACTACCAAATTTCTTGCCCTTATGTCTCTAATCAGCTCGCCACCGTCTGCGTTGTGCAAGCTTAATCACCCAGCTCGAGCGAATCGCCCACCGCCCTCACCGGCTGTGGATACGGTTTACTGGCAAACAATCACAATGTCGAATCTGCGCTGCACCACCGAAACGTAGAGATTATTCTGGAGCTTCACGGTCACTAATTCTGTTGTCTTGTCATCAGTGACTCGAGGCCCCTTCATTTTAGAAAATTCCTCTGTCGGGCATTTAAACTCTGCCGCGCGCGTCGGCGACTGCCATTGCGAATCCGTGAGCCATTTTCATCGCCGGACCCTTCGCCTTGGTCTTGGCCGGCCTAATCCAAATCCATACACGGGCGGGCTCGGCAATCTTGTTTTTTTCACGGTGGAGTATCTTTGCCATCGTTTGTCTCCTCGGTTAGCCCTCGGAGGCTGTATTACTGGCCGATGATTGCTTCCTCCTTTCGGGTTCCTTCCTTGCCAGCACAACGAGCGCTTCGCCGCTTGTGTGATGGACTTGCCAAAGCCGATCGGCGCATTCTTGTCATTGAGCCGCTTACAAGAAAAGATCCGTGCCTCCGGATAATATTGTACTATAAACGGCTCGCGGAGCAGCCATTTGGGAAAGTGAAAGATGGTCGTTGCGTATTTGCCGCCACCGTATTCGGCACCGCTGTAGCGACGCGTGCCTCCGGACCGCCTGTAGACGGCGTTGCGCCCGCGTCTATTCGCAGCGAGCCGATGTTTTTCGCAAAGCATTCTTGTCACCGCTGGCGTGCCGCAGATTTGGCATTTGCCTTCGCGCACCATTTTTAGCTGCCACCGGCGCTGCCTTGTCATTAGCCCACTGCCGTTTCGGTTTTTCCATTCGCGCCGGTTTTCAGCGATCCACCGGCAATTGAAACCATGGCCTTGCAAGGAACAATGCGCACTGGACGTCAATCTGAACGGGGCTAATCCTTAGAAGAATATCGTGGTGGTGGCCGGCGGCGATGCGTTGCCGGCGGTATCCGAGGCGATCACTTCAATGGTGTTCTCGCCCCACTGACCATAAATGCTGCTGATAAAACTCGAACCGAAGCGGACCTCCTCGAGGACACCATTCAGATAAATGTCGTAGCGGATATTCTCCTGCCGATCGAAGTCATCGGTGGATTGATTCCACATCAACTGGAACTCGGTGCTGCCATCGCCGTAACTGAACGCTGTCAGACCAGTCGGTGTATTCGGCGGCGTGTGATCATTGGGATTAGGCGGCAGAGTCGTGATCGAAACGGGATTAGAGAACGGTCCTTTTTGATATTTAGAATCGTAGCCTCGGACCGTGACTGAATAGGTCGTCTCCGGCTTCAGGAATCTGATGGTGTATGCTGTCACGTTTTTCCCTGTCTGGACGTAAAGACTGCCGTTCACCCAGACCTCATAAAATAATAAGCAGCCGCCGTCCTCGGCCGGAGTCCAGACGATGGAAGCATAATTGGATCCAACCTCCGTGACTGAGACCCCGGGCGCGGTCGTTGGCGGACTCGTATCGGAAAGCGTTCTGGTCACTACCTGGGACTGCCCGGAAGCATTTCCCGATGCGTCCCTCGCATAAATGAAAAACCAATATTCATTGCCTGCACCTAGGCCGGTAAAGGTGTGGCTGGTGGCCGTTTTGGGCAGGACTGCGGGAGTGGCCTGGTTAGTGCCCGAAAGATAGTAATTAAAGTCTTCCGAAGTGAAATTGACCGGGTCCCAGGCCACCGAGACGGTGCAGGTCCCTAACGCCGTCACCCGGAAGTTGCCGGGCGCATTTGGATCCGGCTTTGGGGTAGCGGTTGGAGCCGGGGTTGGCGTTGGTTTGGGCTTTCTGGGTGCGGCAAAGGCGGTGGGCGATCCAAAAATCATTATGAGGACCAAGGTTATTGCCGCGGTACGAGCCGCGGACGATAAAATAAGCAGGCCAACGCTGTTGTTTTCTCTGACTTCTTCAATGCTGCACATAAAGTGATTTCCTTTCTGCGGTTTGTCTCCGCCCAATTCCAAAGGAAAAAACTGACGCGCATTGCAGAAAAATGCGGGAATTTCTTTTTCAGCCGTGGGTCAACCGCTCTTGCGCGAAGCCGCGGCCGGCCCAAAATGTCGCGGATTTCAACCGTGTTACCCGCGGAATCAGTGGTGAGATCTACTTGGGAGCGAGGGAAGCGAGAATTTTTTCGAAACGCGGGTCCCCCCGCAGCGGGTCCCAAAAGGGAAGCAGTTTCAGTTGGCCGTAGGTGATAGGAGCTGGTGGATTAACGGCGATCTCAAGCTGTTCGCACGCTAGATCTTTCTCGCCAGCCCATGCTGCGATCATCGCCAAATAACAGATCATGCGCACGCCATTGATTGCATCTTTTTCCACTGGAAGAAGTTCGACTGCGCGCCGTCCTTCGCGCAAGGCCTCCTCTTTTCGTCCCAGAGCAGCATCAATCAAACCAAGCACGCACAGCGGTGGGCCGTAGTTTGGTTGAGCTTGCACCACTTTCTGGTGCTCTGTGCGCGCCGCAGTGAAAGCAGCTCGTGCTTTGTCACTGTCATTTGTCATGCCGGCGATCACGCCTTCTATAAACGGACGATTGAATTGAATAACGTCGTCGCTTAAAGGGTTTTCGCCTGATGCGCTTAGCGCCGCTCTTGCTGCGGTATTGTCCCGCTCCGCGAGCGCGCACGTGAGCCACGCGTCGGCGAAATGAGAAAGCTCAGCGGCATTTGTGGTTCGAATTGTGTCAATCAATTGATGCAGGGGGCGGGTATCGGCTTTCCAATCTATTTGTACTAACGCGCGTGCAATCCTCGTATCGAGATCGCCCGGTTTGATGGCCAGCGCGCGGTCCAACATGATTGCTTCGTCAGCATAGCGTCGGAGTAGGTCGTAACTCGCCGCAATCTGTTGCAGGGTAAAAAAGTTGCGCGGATCAAGGTCAACCGCACGCTCGAGACTCTGCAACGCCTCTTGCTGCTCCCCTTGGCGTCTTTCGACGTAGCCCTTCAGTTCAAAGACCATCGGATCATTAGGTAGAGTCTGACGAGCGACCTCCAATTCAGCCAAAGCGCCATCAAAATCGAGGTGTCCCCGGTAAAGGTTTTCCGCACGTGCGAGGTGTGCTTCACCGGAATCAGGCCGGAGCCGAAATGCCGCTTGAATGGCTGATTCAGCCAACGCCAGGCGCGCGGGCGTGCGATCGAAGCCAAAAAAGTAAAGGAGGTCGTGGGCGTGAGACAGCTGACAGTACGCTTGGAAAAAAGACGAGTCATTCGCGATTGCCTGATTCAATAGATCAGCTGCCTGCAGCAAGTTCGCTTTTGCGTTAGTAGTAAAGCTCGTCGTTAAAAGAAGATTCCTGGCGCGAGTATAAAGCTCGAAGGCGGCAAGGTTCGCCGTCGGGGGGCGCGCCATGTCCAGTTTCTCGGCAATGGACATTTTGGCGTGAAGCTGGTCTGCAACCTTTAGCGCGATCTCGCTCTGCGCTGCAAAAACGCCGTTTAAATCGCAGTCGTATTGTTCCGCCCAAACATGGGTGTCGGTACGCGTATCGACTAATTGCGCGTTCAAGTGAAGCTGTGTTCCACTTTTGCGAACACTGCCTTGCAGCGCGTGAGAAACTCCCAGCGCGGTGCCGATCTCGCGCATGTTTCGCTTGCCGCGATATTGCATCACGCTAGTGCGGCTAATCACCTTCAAATCGCGAACCTTCGCCAGTTTGGTCAAAATATCGTCCTGCACGCCGTCGGCAAAAGAGGCGTCCCCATTGTCGCTGCTCAGGTTTTCAAAGGGTAGAACGGCGACGCTTTTTTCAGGCGCCGTCAACGCCGTCAACGCTCCTCGTTCCTGGAAATGCTGGCGGTACCAGAAGTAACTCGTTAGGCTAAGACCGCTGATGGTTAAGAATACAAGCGCTGCAAGTTGAAGAAGCCTGCCTCGGCGAGGCCTCGCTTCTATCGCTTCGCGACACTGCCGCAGCTCGACCAATAACTCTTTCGCTGATTGCGGCCGTTTAGCGGGGTCAGCTGCCAGCATCGAACAAAGAAGTGTGACAAGCGGCCCGGGCACGTTTGCCGCAGTGAGCTGTTCGACTGGCAATCGCTGAAGTTGTTCTTCGCGAAGTTCACCCGGTATTCGCCCGGCAAAAGGCGGCTTGCCAGAAAGAAGATACCAGAGGGTTGCGCCTAACGAGTAAATGTCCGAGCGGACGTCCGACGACACGCTGCCCGCCGTGAGCTGCTCAGGGCTGGCGAAGCCCGGTGTGCCGGAAAATCCGCGTAATGCGAGCCGATCCGAGACGACCTGCGCCACGACAGTTGGTTTGGCGAGGCCGAAATCGATCACCTTAACGGCTAACCCGTCGGCAGTGTCCGCATCGTTCGCGACAATCATGATATTGCTCGGTTTCAGGTCGCGATGCACTAATCCATGTTTTTCGGCGGCAGCTAAGGCGCGCGCAACCTGTTCTGTAACGTCCAACGCAGCCGAGACCGACAATGGTCCATCGCGACTCACACGGGCTTCCAGCGTTTCGCCTTCCACCAACTCCATGGCGTAAAAACACTGACCGGCCGAAGTTTCGCCAAAGTGAAATACAGTCGCGACATTCGGGTGTCGCAGTTGAGCGGCAGCCTGTGCTTCGCGCCGGAAACGCTCACGCGCCCGAAGATCTGCCGAGTAGCGGGCTCCAATGACCTTAAGAGCAACCGGCGAGCCCAGATTGGTATCGATTGCGTGATACGTGGTTCCCATCGCGCCGCGCCCAAGTTCCCTGGGAGTGACGCCGTCTGAGGAAACCGAGACTTCGTAATGCTGGAAGCACCGGTTTACGCTTCCAGTTTCAGTTTGCCCGCCGAGCAGCAGGCAGTTTAAGCAACCGGAAATATTCGCACCGGCACTTGCAAGCGGCGCACCACATTGTTCGCAACGCAAGATCTCCTTATCAGCAAGTGGCATCCAGAGCCCTTCAATAGTTAACGCCTGGCAGTAAGTATTCTGCGGAGGTGACGCAGCTCTTCATCCACATCTTCAGCAATGCCAATGGTGCGGGCGACTTCTTCGCGCAAAAACTCGCGGTACCGCGCGCGCAGTCGGGAAAGGTGGCTGCGAAATGTATCGATGGAGATAGCGAGCCGCCTGGCAACCTCTTCGTGCGCGGGTAAACCTACGCCACCAGTAAGAAATGGTTTCAATTCATGGAACAAGCGTGCCCTGGCGGAATTCTCGAATTCATTCTGCGTTCGCTTCAGTGCTCGGGCCGCCATGGAAGCGGCCCAAGCTTGTTCGTACTGCTGCTCGTCGCCTAATTTCACGGCGGTCGGTACGCGCCTATAGAGGGCTTCTACTGCTTCAACTTCGTCGTTCAGGAGCACGAACTCATGTTCGCCACCCCGCTTTATCGCTTGCGTCTTGTCCCAGGCATCGGTCATGTAGTTCTTGAACGACGCGAGCAAAAACGAACGGAACTTTCCTCTCTTGCGATCCGTCTGGGCGTAAGCCTTACTCTGCAACAGGTAGGCGAAGAACCCCTGAACGAGATCTTGCGCATCAGCTGAACTGTTGCCGCGCCGACGGGCGAAGGTATAGAGAGGCGGCCAGTAGTCCTGGCAGAGTCGAGCCAGCGCGCTGTCAGCCATCTCGTCGTCAGTGCAAGCTTCCACCACGCTCCAGTGCGTAGTAGCGAAAGCTGCACCTCCCTCCTGGAGTGTGCCAGGAATCCCTTTCACAGAACAAAGAATACCCCGAAGCATTCAAGGATAGCAAGGCGCTGAATCCCAGGGATCAGGGCTTATTATGGTAACGGACTTGTTACCTGCGATTTTCGAAAGCTTTGCAGCCGACTTGGCTACCTCTACAGTCAAACTAGTTCGCCATGAAAATTCTAGTCGTTGGCAGCGGCGGTCGCGAACACGCACTTGCGTGGAAACTGAAGCAATCTTCGGAAGTGGAGCGCATTTTCTGCGCACCGGGGAACGCTGGCATTGCCGAAATTGGCGAAAATGTCGCGATTTCTACCAGTGATTTTGGGGCGCTTGTTCGTTTCGCCAGGGAAAATCGCATCGACCTGACGGTGGTCGGTCCGGACGATCCCCTCGCCGCTGGGATTGTCGACTTTTTTGCTGCTGAAAAATTGCGTGCGTTTGGTCCGACGAAATCGGCGGCACGCATTGAGGCTTCCAAAATTTTTGCAAAAGAACTGATGCGGGCCCAAAAAATTCCCACCGCCGAGGCGAGGACGTTTTCCGACAGCAGCGATGCGCTGGGTTACTGCGAGCAACTGCAATTTCCTGTGGTGATCAAAGCGGACGGTCTCGCTCTGGGAAAAGGAGTAATCATCGCCGCTGATGCTGCCGCGGCGAGGTCCGCCATTGACGAGATGATGAATCAGGGCTGTTTTGGCAACGCAGGTCGGCGCATCGTGATCGAGGATTTCTTGCGCGGAACAGAATGCTCGCTGCACGCCGTGGTGAACGGAAACAGTTATCGTCTGCTGGAATCGGCGCGCGATCACAAGCGCGCCTTGGAAGGCGATCAGGGCCCGAACACTGGGGGGATGGGCGCGTTTAGCCCAGCCAACAATTGGAACACGAAGCTGCAATCGCAATTTGAAGCAGAAATTATGAAACCGTTGCTACGCGGTCTCCTCCAACAGGGAATCACGTTTCGCGGACTTCTTTATCCGGGCTTAATCATGACCCGCGACGGCGCGCGTGTGCTGGAGTTCAATTGCCGTTTCGGGGATCCGGAGACACAGGCGCTTTTGCCGCGGATGAAATCCGATCTGCTCCCGCTGCTGGAAGCGACAATTGATGGAAATCTTAGCAAGTGTGCGATCGAATGGGATACGCGTGCTGCCGTCACGGTCGTGCTTGCGTCTGGTGGTTATCCTGGCAAATACGAAACGGGAAAAATGATTTCAGGTCTTGGCGAGGCGGCAAAGCTTGAGGACGTTCAGGTTTTCCACGCCGGAACCAAGCGCGCCGACGGCGAAGTTAAGACGGCTGGCGGTCGCGTTCTCGCGGTGACGGCGCTTGGATCAACGCTCGAAGCCGCACGTGCACGAGCCTACGAGGCTGTCTCCCGAATCCATTTCGAGAACTGTCACTACCGGCGCGACATTGCTCTCGGCATAAGAACCGTAAATTGAGGGCTGCGTCCGCTGTCCTCAGCGGATTACGCTGCTCCGGTGCGCTGGGGACGGCGCACTCTACAGCCTCAGTAGAATTGCTACGCGTTGAGTCATTGCGAAAATGCGTTATAGGTCGGCATCTGGTTCCAATGTTTCAATTCACGTCGTTGTTCTTCATTAGCTTCGTCCTAGCGATAAGCGCGCTGGCGCAAACTCCGCAGCCGACTGTAATGCCTCCGGCCAAGCCCGCTGCTTCGGCAAGGCCATCCGTGCCGTCATCGCCTTCGCCCTCCACCAACCCAACAACGGAGGACCTGATCAATTCGTTAGGCTCGGCCGATCTGCAGGCAGTTATCACCCTATTAAAAGCCAATTTTACGAATCCGGATGCACTTACGGATACCGAGTTGAATCGGGCGACCGTCGAGGGCCTCATAATGCGGCTGCCGCACGGCCTAATGCTTTTGCCCGCCAAGGAGAACGCGCCGGCGGAAGCACCCAACGTGTCCTACAGTGAGATTATCGAAGGACACGTCGGATACATGCGCGTCGGTTCATTAAGTACAGCGAACCTTCAGGCGTTGGACAAGAGCCTGAACAGTTTCGCCGCGAAAAACGTGAACGCGGTAATCGTCGATCTTCGCGCGAGTTCGGCGACGACCGATTTGCCGCTGGCCGCTGAATTTGCAAAACGGTTTTGTCCCAAAGGCAAAACGCTTTTTACCTTGCGCAAGCCCACAGGTCGTCAGGATCGGGTGTTTAGTTCGGATCGTGATCCGGCGTTTCGCGGCCTGGTGATGGTACTCACCGATGGCGATACTATTGGTGCGGCTGAGGCAATTGCTGCTGCACTGCGATTTTACAACAAGGCCTTGGTCATCGGGCAAGTGACCGCCGGTCGCGCAGCTGAATACTCTGATTTGTTGCTGCCGAGCGGGAAAATTCTACGCGTCGCTGTCGCGGAAATGGTTTCCCCCGATGGTCGTCCACTGTTTCCAGACGGGATAAAACCAGATTTGCCTGTCGAAATGTCGATGGCAGACAAGCGGCAGATTTTCCAACTGAGCGCAGAAAAAGGAATGGGGCCGTTTGTTTACGAAGCCGGCCGCCCGCACATGAACGAGGCAGCACTGCTAGCCGGGACAAATCCCGAGGTCGAAGCGGCGGAGGCGGCGCAGCAACGGCGCGGCCGCGCGCCGGAAAAGGCGCCAGCGCACGATCCGGTGTTGCAACGTGCATTGGACGTGGTTACCTCGCTCGAGGTTTATCAAAAACGATAGCGAACTGCATCTTCGGTGATCTGGTTGGCCCTTGGTTTTGCAATTACTGCCGAGCCTTGTTCTCGCCAGGCAATCCCCTGGTCGTTATACTGAGTTGAGGGATTTTTCGATTTCGCTCAGAATGGCAACGAAGTGACACCGCTCGAAGAACGCATCGGTTACAAATTCCGGAATTCACTTTTACTGGCGGAGGCGCTCACGCACCCGAGCCTCGGTCATGAGGCGCAACGTTATCATTTTGATTATCAGCGTTTGGAGTTTTTGGGCGACGCCGTTCTCCAGCTTGTTATTACCGAGTACCTGTTTAGCAATTTTCGATCCGAAGCCGAGGGGCAACTAACGAAACTGCGTTCCCGGCTGGTTTCTCGCGAAGCGTTGAGGGCGCATGCTGCTGCGCTGGACCTGGGACTCTACATTTTGATGGGACGCGGCGAAGAAAGCAGCGGCGGCCGGACACGAACCTCCACTCTGGCCGACGCCTTTGAAGCGCTTATCGGCGCCATTTACCTCGACGGTGGTCTCGAACCGGCGAAAGGCTTTATCCTGACGCAGACTCGCGGTGACCTCGAACAGCTGGCGGAAACGCCAGTGGACATCAATCCCAAGGGCCAGCTTCAGGAGTTGTTGCAAAGCATCTCGCCGCACAGTCCGGTCTACGAATTAGTTTCGCAAAGCGGGCCCGAGCATGAGAAAATGTTTGTCTCACAAGTTGTTTGGGAGGGAATCGTCCTCGGTCAGGGCGGCGGCCGCAGCAAGAAACAGGCGGAAACGGCCGCTGCGATTGAAGCAATGCACTTAAAGCGTTGGGCGGAGAAAGAGAACCGCAATAGCGCCTAAGTCGCCATGTGGGTAGGGACGGATCGCCGAGCCGTCCGCTCCGCGCATCGGCGCGCCCGCGGTGGCGCCCTACCAAGTCATATCGAATGATGCAGCGCGTGCAGCTTGCCCCATTGGAAATGATTACGGATCGATTCACTCACGAATTTCTTAGCCTGCGTGATCGCATCTTCAAGAGAAAGGCCTTTGGCAAGACCGGCGGTGATCGCTGCCGAATACGTACAGCCGGTGCCGTGAGTCGAGACGCCGCGAACGAACGTCGCTGAGAACTCGGTAACGTGCCCATCGGCAAACAGAAGATCGACAGCACGGTCTCCCGCCAGGTGACCACCCTTGAGAAGGATTGAAGTTCCGAATTTCTTTTCCAGCGCGATCCCGGCCACACGCATCGAACCCCGATCCTTAATTTTCGTTCCAAGCAACTGCTCTGCTT
>JBKPOB010000007.1:0-51377 GCA_046732875.1 Verrucomicrobiota bacterium
GCCGGGCGGCATGCAAGCGGAGCTTCTGTAATTGAACGTTGGACGTTGCGGGTTGAGCGTTGAACGTTTTCTTCCATGCAGCTCCGCACCGATCTCTTTCCTCAAACCGCCAAAGTTTTCACCGTCGGCGAATTAACCAGACAAATCCGCGGAACACTTGAGACGAAATTCCGCTCGGTCTGGGTTCAAGGCGAAATTTCGAATTACAAACTGCATCCGAGCGGTCACCAATATTTCACACTGAAAGACCAGCGCGCCCAGATCGGGTGCGTGATCTGGCGCGATACCATCGCACCGCCGCGACAGTCTCTTGTGGACGGAACTCAGGTGCAGGTTTACGGCACGGTCACGGTTTTCGAAGCGCGCGGACAATATCAGCTCAATGTCCAGATTCTTCAGCCGCGTGGAGTCGGCTTGCTTCAGGCAAAATTCGAAGCGCTCAAGCGCAAACTCGAAACCGAAGGATTGTTCGCGCCGGAACGCAAACGGCCGTTACCGAAATTTCCGCGGCGACTTGGAATCGTGACCTCACCAACCGGCGCGGCAATTCGCGATATGCTAAACGTGCTGTGTCGTCGCGCGCCGTGGTTGCAGATTCTGATCAACCCCGTCCGCGTTCAGGGAACCGGCGCGGCACAAGAGATCGCTGTTGCCATCCGGGAATTTGCTTTGCCTAACGAGGCGTTTGCACCTCTCGATCTGATCGTGGTCACGCGCGGCGGCGGAAGCATCGAGGATTTATGGGAGTTCAACGAAGAAATTGTCGCACGCGCGATATTCAACTCCGCAGTTCCAATTGTCTCGGCAGTCGGTCACGAAATCGATTTCACTATCTGTGATTTCGTCGCCGATTTGCGCGCGCCCACGCCCAGCGCTGCGGCCGAATTAATCGTGCCGGACGTTATGGATGTTCAGCAACGAATCGACGGCTGCACGCGCGCACTAGCGCGCCAGTTACAGAACCGAACTCGCGATGCACAACAGCGTCTGGATCACGCACGCGAGACTTTGCAGCGTTGCCTCGCGCATAAGATCGACAGTTACAAGCGCGGTCTCCTTCACATTGCGCGTGCATTGCAAGCGCGCAATCCTGCGCGGGAACTCACACTGCGCCGTAATCGGCTTGCCGATTTACATCGGCGACTTGTTGCGTGTCCCGGACGATTACTCGAAACCGCCAGGCACCGTTTCCAGTATATGGAAGGAATTCTCCGGGTGCTCGGGCCAGATGCGACCTTGAGCCGCGGATACAGCATCACGACGAACGAGCGCGGAAAAATCATCCGGACGACCGTAGAAATCCGGCCAAAGATGAAAATTCGTACCCGCGTCAGCGACGGCGAATTCGGCTCAGAAGTCCTATAGCGGCAGCTCGGTTGACAGCCGAACGATTGGCTGAATTGGAGTTCCTAGAACCCCAGCCCCCCCGGCCCTGCATCGAGGCCGGGTTGATACGTCAACGGCGCCCGCGTGGGCGCGTTAGGCAGGACTCTTTGTTGAGTCTGTGTGCTGGTGTCAGTCATTGTCTCAGAATAGGGAGCGTTGGCGGCGCAACCGCAAAGGAGATCGGATAGGAGTAAACTGAGCAACAGACGAATCTTCATTATTTAATTCCTCGTTACTGCATAATTTAACCTAAGACGAGAATCAAGCGAAGTCTCTTTCGACCCGGCACTGGAGTTCTCTCGACCGATACCTACAACCTTTGCACTCCTTGTTCTCTTCCGTATGAATCTTTCCGAAGACTAATCACCTTTGCAGCTTGAAGGCCACTGTCGCCAGCGGCGGCAGATGAATCAGGATGGAATATTGGCGGCCCATCCAGGGAACATCCTGAGTCTGGACGCCACCAAGATTTCCAACATTGCTGCCGCCGTACGTTTCAGCATCGCTATTGATGAGCTCGCGGTAGAAACCTGACTCGGGAACGCCGAGGCGGTAATCGTAGCGCACCACGGGCGTCGCATTAACCACGAATGCGACCACGTCGCCGTCGTGCGACTTTCTCAGGAACGAGACCACGCTGTTGTCGGCATCGTGAAGGTCGATCCAATCAAATCCTTCGTATGTATCGTCGAGCTGCCAAAGGGCCGGTTCGCTTTTGTAAATGTAATTCAAATGTTGTACCAAGCGGCGCACACCGTCGTGGTGAGGACGATCAATAAGTTGCCAGTCGAGACTCGTGTCATGATTCCATTCGTTCCACTGGCCGAATTCGCCGCCCATGAAGAGAAGCTTTTTGCCGGGATGCCCGTACATCCACGCCAGAAACATCCGAAGATTGGCGAACTTCTGCCATTCGTCCCCCGGCATCTTGGATAACAACGAGCGCTTGCCGTACACCACTTCATCGTGGCTAAGCACCAGAATGAAATTTTCGTGGAATGCGTAAAGCAACGAGAATGTGATGTTTCCATGATGAAATCGCCGGTAAATGGGGTCCAGGCTCATGTATTGCAGGAAATCGTGCATCCAGCCCATGTTCCATTTGAACCCGAACCCGAGCCCGCCCAGATAAGTTGGGCGGGATACGCCGGGCCAATCGGTTGATTCCTCGGCGATGGTCATGATTCCAGGAAAACGCTCATAGCAAACTTCGTTGAAGCGTTTCAGAAAATAGATGGCGTCGAGGTTTTCTCGTCCTCCGTAAACATTCGGGATCCACTGGCCGGGTTTCCGCGAATAATCGAGATAGAGCATCGACGCCACCGCGTCCACGCGCAGACCGTCGATGTGATATTTGTCGAGCCAGAAAAGCGCATTACCGATGAGGAAATTGCGGACTTCGTTGCGCCCAAAATTGAAAATAAGCGTGCCCCAATCCTGGTGTTCGCCCTGCCGCGGATCCATGTGCTCGTACAAATCGGTGCCATCGAACTCGGCGAGAGCGTGGGCGTCCTTTGGAAAATGCGCAGGCACCCAATCCATGATCACGCCGATGCCGGCCTGATGACACTTGTCGATGAAATGACGCAATTCATCGGGCGTGCCAAACCGACTCGTTGGCGCGTAATAATTTGTGACCTGATAACCCCACGAACCTTCAAATGGATGCTCGGCGACCGGCAACAACTCGATGTGGGTGTAACCCATCTCCAACACGTAAGGCAACAACGTCTCTGCGAGTTCCAGATAACTGAGCTGGCGATTTCCTTCTTCGGCCTTGCGCCGCCACGAGCCCAGGTGCACTTCATAAATGCTGATGGGATTCCTAGGCCAGTTGTGCGTCCGTCGCGATTCCATCCACGCGCCATCGTTCCAGGTGTAACGTTCCAGATCGTACACCAGGGATGCGGTCGATTTGCCATGCTGATTGAAAAATGCGAACGGATCGCTCTTGAGCAGCAGTGCGCCGTTCTGAGCGCGGATCTCGAACTTGTAGTGCGTGCCTTGCTTGATGCCGGGCAGAAATAATTCCCACACGCCGCTGCCGATGAGTTTGCGCATGGGATTGACTCGGCCATCCCACCCATTAAAATCGCCAACCACGCTAACGCGTTGGGCGTTAGGCGCCCATACCGCGAAATAACCGCCTGCGGCATCACCGATCGTACGCACATGCGCGCCGAACTTTTCATAAATCTTCCAGTGTTGTCCTTCGGCGAAGAGATGCAGATCGACTTCGCCCATGATTGGACCATACTGGTAGGGATCGCGTGTCAGGGAATGCGATCCATCCCAGGCAGTGATCCGGAGATGGTATGGAAGGTCCCTCGTCGCGTCGCGGACAGTCGCGCAAAAGAAACCGTCCTGCTGAATCTTCTGCGCTGCAATCGGTTCTTCCGAATGCTGATCCAGTACGATCTCAATCTTGCGCGCATCGGGGCGAAAGACGCGAATCTCTAAATCGTCCCCAACCCGGTGTGGACCCAACACTCGAAAAGGGTCGGAATGCTCCCCACTGACGAATCGGTTTACTTCGTCAGACGGCAATCCAGCGATTTCGAAAGCTTTCATGATTATTCGCTGAAGCGCTAAAGAGTTGAACCGTTAAAGCGGTAAATCCATCAGGCCTTCAATCGCTTCAATCCTTCATCGCATCACGCTTCACCGTTATTTCCATCGCTTCAATCCGTCATCGTTTCAACGAAACGTTTTGATCGTGCTCTTCCACGCTATTTGAAAGACGCGCAATGCGCACCTCATCTGCGATAAATCAGAGAAGGAGAATAATCGCCATGGCTAAAGTCGTTAAAGTCATCGAACTGATGTCACAATCGCCAAAAAGCTGGGAGGATGCAGCACAAGGGGCAGTCGAAGAAGCCACAAAAACACTTCGGAACATTCGCTCGATTTACATCAAGGAATTCACCGCTGAAGTGGACGAAGGCAAAATCACAAACTATCGCCTCAACGCCAAGGTCACTTTTGATCTTGAGCGCGGATGATGGCTTTCGCCCGTTGGATACTTACAAAAGTTACATTGTTACAGAAGATGGACCGTTGGTCCGTTGTAACGATGTTGTTTGAACAAATCGTGCCAACATGTCACGGACTGCGATGTCCGTGTGCAATTGGGTGGCTACCTGCTCTGACACGCGAACTCTCGGCCAGGACGCAGCGCCCGGCCGAGAGTTAAAAAGAACGCGGAATTTTAATGCGTCGCTGTTACTGCACCTTATCGATGTTGATGGTCGCGTTGTCTCCGGCAGAGAGTGCAATGGCCAAGCCACTCACAACCAACTGAACCGCGTCGCCAGCATTCGCTGGGAACGTGACCTGGTCGCTCAGGGGGGCACCGGCGATGATTAAAGTCGCAGTGGGACCGACACCGACGCCATTGACCTGGACTTGTACGCTGCCCAACAGCGACACGAGCGCCGTTCGTAACGTATAGGTCACCCTGTAAACACCAGTCTGGTTAAACGTAAACGTGAAGTTATCCGTCTTGCTGATGGCTTTCCCGACAACAAGCGGTACTTGGTTGAAGGGCACGGCGCCGCCAGGCAGGATACTGATAATGCCGCTGTTGAAGTCGAACAGGATCGCCGCGAGACCACCTGCTGGGATCCCCGCTATAAACACGTTTTGGTGAATCGCCGGGTCACCTATCCGGATGGTGTCCGACTCGCCAGCAACACCGAGATTACCAATATAAATATTGTTATCGCCCGTCGTAGCCAGGCTTCCTGCCGCGCAGCCGACCGCAATATTGTCGCTGCCCGTGCTGTTGGAAAGCAGCGCCGCGTTACCCAGCGCCACGTTACAGACCCCTGTGGTGTTACTAAATAACGCCTCCACGCCAAAGGCAGCGTTGCTAGATCCAGTCGTGTTAGAAAAAAGTGCATTCATCCCAACAGCATCGTTGGCGGACGATTCGCCGGGGTTGCCCGGCGTCGTGTTCGAAGAGAGCGCTCCGCTTCCTACCGCAGTGTTGAAGAAGCCGGTCGTGTTAACGTAGAGTGCAAAAGCGCCGACAGCGGTATTGTCATTGCCGGTCGAGTTAAGCACCATCGCGCCGGTCCCGTTGGCCGTGTTTCGCGTGCCCGAAGTGTTCAGGATAAGCGCCGCAGTCCCAGTGGCTGTATTGGAATCCCCGTTGTTAAGCACAAGCGTACCTGCCCCAAGTCCTGTGTTGAAGTTGGCAGTGGAATTGCTGAAGAGCGAAAACCAGCCAAACGCGCTGTTACCGGCACCGGAAGTCAGGTTTCTAAGGGCGTTCGTTCCTTCCGCTGTAGTGAAATTGGGATAGCCCCCATCGGGTGGCGGACTAACATCTGTGGCTGCGCGCGCTTACGGTGAAAACGCAAAGCACACCAAAATAAGCGGGACGAGAAGGAATGCACGCCGCAAAGGCAGCGAGCAAACCAGCTCTCGTCCGCATGAAACTAACGTTTTAAGTTGAAGGAGTGAATACATGGAGGTTTGTTCTTTCTCTTTCCCGGTATTTGTTTGTTTTTACTTACTCGGGATCCGCGCAGGCAAAGAACCTACCGGGTAAATCCTTGGTCTGTTTGGAGCAAGCGCGGTGATATTGAATTTAGGTTCTTGGGTCAATACTTTTTTTTGGTAAGTAGTAACAAACGTGCGGCTCCGAAACGTTATACCTGGTTGAGCATCGGCGACGTCATGCCGCCGAGATTGGTCCAGTGGCTTCCAGAATTTGGCGTGAAGAAGACGTTCCAGCCAGATGACTATCAGCCAAGGAAATCCTGTCGACGAATGCTGGCTCGCGCCTCGATGCCTAACAAGAAAAGCAGGCGGCGGGCTCCTTAGTCACTTTTTCGGTCTCAGTAGCGGGAACAGAATCACGTCGCGGATGGATTCAGCACCCGTCAGAAGCATGGTAAGGCGGTCGATCCCGATACCAATGCCACCGGCCGGTGGCATACCATGCTCAAGTGCGAGCAGAAATTCCTCGTCGATCTTTTGCTTCTCTTCGCCGGCCTGTTCAAGCAACCGCTGGCGCTGCACGAGTGGATCGTTCAACTCGCTGTAACCCGGCGCGATCTCCACTCCGTTAATGATCAGTTCGAAAACATCAACTAGCGAGTTATCCGCCGTGCTTTGTTTTGCCAGCGGCACCAACTCTTTCGGACAGTGCGTGACGAACAGCGGGTTGACCGTCTTTTCTTCAATCAATTTTTCGAAGAGATGCTGCGTCACTTCGAAATCGGCCAGTTGCGGCAGGATTTCCAATTTGAACTCGTTCGTAGCACGATCGCGCCGCTGGTCGTTCGAGAGCTGGAACCAGTCCTTACCGGCAACTTCTCGCACCAAATCGTGATAGCGCGCGCGACGCCATGGCCGTTGCAAATTTACCGTGCGAATGACTTTTCCGTCTGCGTCTTGATGGTCGATTGTTAGTGAGCCGCAAATTTTCTGAGCGAGAAAACAAACCAGTTCCTCAACCAGATTCGCCATCTTTTCAAAATCGGCATACGCCCAATACGCTTCGAGCATTGTGAATTCTGGATTATGTTTCCTGGAGATCCCTTCATTGCGAAAGTTGCGATTAATTTCGAAGACCTTGTAGAACCCGCCCACGAGCAAACGTTTGAGATAAAGCTCCAGCGCAATGCGCATATAGAGATCGATGCCAAGCGCCTTGTGATGCGTTTTGAAGGGTTCGGCCGCAGCGCCGCCGGGGATCGTTTGCAAAATCGGCGTCTCCACTTCCAGAAAGCCGCGATCCTCAAAAAAGCGCCTCGTTTCTCGGACAATTGCGATTCGTTTTTCGAACACCGTGCGGGAATGCTCGTTGGTAAGAAGATCGAGATAACGTTGCCGGTACCTGGCTTCGATGTCCTGTAATCCATGCCATTTCTCAGGAAGCGGTCGCAACGCTTTGGCCAGCAACTGAAATTTGTGGACCTTCAATGTTGGTTCGCCGCTTTTCGTGACAAAACAGGTTCCCTCGACGCCGATGAAATCGCCGAGATCGAGCAACCGAAAAAGGTCGATTAATTCCGCCCCGACCTCTTTCGCGTGAATGTAGATTTGAATGCGGCCCGTCGCGTCGCGCAGATCGAGGAAATGACTTTTGCCCATGTCGCGATGCGCGGTGATGCGGCCCGCTCCGCGAAGGGTCTCGCCTTCCTTAAACTTTTCGCGCACCTCCGCAATCGATCCAGTTACCTCAAATCCCTCGCCAAATGGCTCGACGCCTTTCGCGCGAAGCACGTCCAGTTTTTTGCGCCGTAGCGCGATTAACTCATTTTCTTCGTCCATCGAAGCCGAATCTAAGCGTTGCGAAGTTTTGAGCTAAAGCCTCGCCCTGTTTCAAATTGAACGCGCTTCAATCATCGTGGGATGAGTCGGTTGATACAGGCCGATCTCGCCTCCGCTCGGCAGCCGAACACTGGTGCTGATTCCCCACTCGGCTTCCACCGGCTTCGCACAGGCCACACCTTTACTTTTCAGCAATCCGATTACGCTGCTCAAATCGTCACACATCAAATAGAGAAGGCCTCCCAGCATGGGATGTTCTGCGTGCATCTGCACAAATTCGCCATCACCGGGATGGACCGCCAGCTCGGCGGGTGGCAACGCAAATATCAGCCAGCCATCGCCGAGATCGACCGACGCGAATTCCATTACAGTTTTGAAGAACGCACGATCGGCTTCCGGGTTCTTGCTGTAGAGAAGAAAATGCGCTCCGGCAATCATTGCGGCAGTATATTGACGTCGCGCGAAATGAACAGTCTCAATAACGCGTTGATGTTGGAATATATTGGTTTGCCAATCAAAGACCGAAAATGAGATAGTTTGCGTGGCGTGTCTTGGAGGGTTCCAGCAGGCTGTCGCTATCGAAATGACCACGAATTTACCGGAAACAACTTCGAAAATGGAGGGGCCGCTGGTGAAACAGTTCTCCGTTTTTCTTCCGAACAAGGTGGGGGCGATGCTGGAGGTGGTGAAGCTGCTCAGCACTCAGAGCACTCACGCCGTAGCGCTGAGCGTATCGGAGTCGACCGATTCGGCCATCGCCCGAATAATCGCGAGTGATCCGGCGCGCGTGGAGAAATTGTTCCGGGAGAAGAACGTGCCATTCGGCGTTTGTGAAGTTGTGGTCGTGGAAATGCGAGAAGTTGCCACACAACTGGTGAAACTGCTTGCCGCGCTGGTGATGGCAGAGGTCAATGTCCATTTCGCTTATCCCCTGCTCATCCGTCCGCGTGGCTTTGCCGCGATTGCTCTGCACGTAGACGATACCGAATGTGCCTCCACGGTGCTGATGGGTGAAGGATTCAAAATGCTGAGCCAGGATGATATTTCACGCTAGCCCAGGAGATTCGTTGAGTATCCGATCTAACGATTCAACATTTCAAGGGTCTAACAGCGCGGGTACCCCGAGTTGACAGCTTGCCGAGGGCGCGCTTACAGAAATGGGATTTTATTGCTGCATGCGGACTCTTCTTTCACGGGCTACCCAGGTCGATCCAAGCTTTAACGTCGGGCTCGGCTTGGTTGTGATTATTGCGGTGGCGGAAATCTTCGCTGTTGCTTCTTATTATGTCGGTCGGATCCGACCTGTGCGGACTCCGGTGCAGGCAGTGGCAACGAATGTCACGCGACCTGCGGCTCCTGCTGTTTCAACACCGGCAATTGCACCGCCAGCGACGAAGACTGCTCCTTCACCGGAAGCGGTGTCGCAGACGCCTCCTCCGTCTCTCGTAGATCAACTATTGCGAGAGGGCACCGAGCTGCGTGATCGTGGTGACACAACAAACGCGCTCGCCCGGTTCGAGGAAGCGTTGGACAGCGAACCCACCAACGTCACCGTGCTCGAGGAAATAGCCAAGACTTACGATTCCATGCAGCTGTATGACAAGTCGAACGAAGTGTGGCGTAAGCTACACGATATGGGCCCTTCGGCTGGGGGAGCATATGAGTTGGCCGATCAGCGCCTGAAGCTGGGAGTATCTGCCCCGGCCACAACAGACGCTGGCATGGCGAGCGCATCACTCGATGCTGCGGCCCACAGGGATGTTGCCGGCAATCCGGAAGGCTCTGTCATGGGCATCACGGAAGTCAAAGCCGCTGAGACACCCGATCCAGACGCGGAGACCAACCTCGCACTACGGATCGGTATAAAAAAACAGCCCGGTGCAACAGTCGATCACACCAAAGTAAAGATCTTGGTGGAATTTTATGACACAGTTGGTGACAAGGATGTGAAGCTCACCGACGCGGACGTGAATTACGAATGGCTGACGCCAAAGCACGACTGGGCCGACGCGAATCCCGAGGTGCTGTCGGTCAGTTATCTCCGCTCGAAAACAGGCGTCGGCTCGCCGGAGTCATCGCTTTCCGAGGCAGCGGCGACGGTGCGACCCGGTCAAAAAGGTAGAGTCAAGAGTTCCACTGCAGATAGTGGAAAGCGAAAATATCTCGGATACAGGATCCGAATTTATTACGACGATAAATTGCAGGCCGTTCAGGCCGAACCTTCGCGGCTTTTACAGCTTTTTCCTGCGGCCGAGACTACCTCGACACCGTGAACGCCACGAGAGAGAAAGTTACAAGCGTTCCAAAGTTAATAAGAAGACTCGCTGAAAAGAGTGGCGATGCGTAAACGTTGTAACTTTTTGAACTCTTTTACCGTTTTAACCAACTGCGTCATTCGGATCTCATTATTCAGCAATGTGATCAGGCATATTTTGGCGATCACCTGCCTTCTCCTTTTCGCGGGCGGAGCCAAAGCACAAATCCAGGTCGACCTGAAGTTCAAGCGGTTGCAGTACATCGCTTACGAACCAGTGGTGGCGACCCTTAGCATCACCAATCTGGCGGGACGCGACATCGATCTTCACGATGCCGACGGCCAATCATGGCTTGGGTTTGAGATAACTGGAAACGAAGGTCAGCCCGTGGCGCCGATGAGCGCCGAAAGCAGCCAGCCGTCCCTGAAAATCGGAGCCGGACAGAGAGTCAGGCACCAGATCAATCTGACTCCGCTTTATCCTGTGCACGATTTCGGCACTTATCATGTGCGGACGAATGTTTATTTTGCCGATCTCGGAAAGTTCTTTTATTCCCCAACGCGAGTTTTTGAAGTGACCGATGCGCGGCCAATCTGGCAGCAAACAGTCGGAATCCCTGATGGCGTTGCCGCGCGTGGCAACGTGCGCACGTACTCGCTTCTGAACAACCGCTTTCCAGACCATACTTCCTTGTATGTACGCGTGCAGGACAAAGATAGTGGGATTGTGTATGCGACTTATTCGTTAGGCCGTTCCATCGCCTTTGAAGAACCACAGGCGGAGATCGATCACGCAAATCAACTGCACGTTCTGCATTGCTCCGCGCCGCGCGCTTGGGCGTATTCGCGCATCGGATTGAATGGTGAACTGCTGGCGCATTCCTCCTTCATGGAAACCAAAACCCGGCCGCGACTCGTTCGTGGAGGAAATGGCGAAGTGGCCGTGCGCGGGGGCACGCTCGAATCGCCGGCCGGGCAACGCTCCCGTGGCACGGCGCCGAAACTATCGGCTCGCCCGCCCGAATTGCCGAAGGACGATTAGTAATGCCGACAAATCTCTACCGACTCCGCCTGCTTGCTGCCGGTTTGCTAATCGGATTTCTGGAGTGCATCGCTTTCTCCACGGCGCAAGCGAGGCGTGCTTCTAAAGACAGCGGCTCGCCTGTTACTGTGGTAATTGATGCGGGTCATGGCGGCTATGACCGAGGCGGAATTCCAGGCCAGAGGGTTTCAGAAAAGGAGATGACCCTTGACGTCGCCCAGCGATTGAAGAAGGCGCTGGCAGCAAGCGGGTATCGAGTCGTGATGACCCGCGACAGCGACGTGTTCATCCCGCTCGGAACGCGTGTCGCGATCGCGAACTCTTATTCCAACGCCATTTTCGTTTCCATCCATTTCAACTCCGCCAAGCGCTCCGGTGCGGGTGGAATTGAAACATATTTTTACAACCGCGAGAGTCTTCCGCTGGCTTCGGCTATCCATTACTATGTGGCGGGCGGAGCCCCATCCTCAAATCGCAATGTGCGACGCCGTGGTTACTACGTCCTGCGCAAGACGAACGCTCCTGCAGTGCTGGTGGAATGCGGCTTCCTAACCAACCCAACCGAAGCGGCGTTGGCGCAAACTGCTTCTTATCGTCAAAAGCTCGCAGAAGAAATTGCAGCTGGCGTCCGGGGCCGCAATTCCGTCGCGAGCGCGTTAACGACGACTCGCGTGGCAACGGCCGAAAGCATCCCGTTGCAACCGTACATCGATCAAACCAAAGTCGCGAGATCTGAACGTCGTAAGTCCAAACGTTCACACAAAAGGAGCGCGCGACGGAAGAAAAAATCATCGAAACCAGCCGGGTCAGAGGCAAAGGCGGCCTCAAAGGATCAGGAGGGATAATTGGACCTTCCAGTCCTGACTTCGGCGCAGATGCGAGCGGCGGAAGAAGCTGCTTTCGCGCGGGGAGTAGAAGTTGAAGCGCTAATGGACAAGGCCGGTGCGGGCGTTGCGCAAGTGGTCACCAGATTTTTCCGGAGGCCTGGCAAGTGCGTTGTATTCGCCGGGAAGGGTAATAACGCCGGCGACGCATTAGTTGCGGCTGAGTGTTTGCGACGCCTCGGATGGAAAATTGAGGTACGACTTGCGTTTCAGGAAGCCGATTGCAGCGCACTGATGCGTAAGAAACTCGAAAGCCTGCGCCGCAGACCCCCCGAAATTCTAGGCGCGACGCTAGGCCACGGCGGAGGGACTGACCCGGGCATCGCTCTTGTCGAACTTTTCGCAGAAGCTGCCGAGGAGTTGTCGGCCGCAGAGGAAGCGCTCGCCGCAGAAGCATATGTGGGCACCGCAACTCCGCTGATAATCCTCGACGGTTTGCTTGGGCTGGGCGCGAAGCCGCCGTTGCGCGATCCGATCCGCGCAGCCTGTCGTTCCATCAATCGTTTGCGGGCAAAGCGGGGCGCTTACGTGTTCGCTGTCGATCTCCCGACTGGTCTCGACGGCGACTCTGGGAAACCCGATCGTGACTGTGTCATCGCGGATTTCACGGCAACAATCGGATTCGCAAAGCCAGGACTGCTGGCCGACGACGCACTGAACTTCGTGGGCAGGCTGGAAGTTGTGCATTTGGATGAACTGCACGCCCCGGAAAAAAAAGCGAAAGAGGTTGTCGCTGCCCTGCTAGCTTTTCGTGAATTGCTGCCGAGACGCAAATTCGGCACCTATAAGAACCAGTGTGGACGCATTGGCATCGTTGCCGGTTCCAGGGGATTCATCGGTGCAGCTTTGATGACCTCGCAGGGCGCGTTACGCGCGGGCGCAGGTCTCGTGGAGGTCTTTGTTCCAGAAGAAATTTACGAGATCGTCGCCGGCGCCGCGCCAATGGAATCAATGGTCAAACCACTCAAGTCTTACCGCGATTTGCTCAAGGAAAAAGCCGACGTCTGGGCAATTGGACCTGGTCTTGGAAAATCCCGCGCTGCCGAAATTCTGGAGCTGATCGAAAAAGCGAAGCAGCCAATGGTGATTGACGCTGACGGCCTGAATATTTTGGCGGAAAAAACTTCGACGCTCAAACATTGCAAGGGCAAACGGTTGCTCACGCCGCACCCCGGCGAGATGAAACGACTCTCGTCCGATGAAAAAGAGACACGCGCCAAAACAGCGGCGAAATTCTGCCAGCGTTTTCCCGCAACGCTTTTGTTGAAGGGTAGCCGAACAATCGTGGCCGAACGCGGGCGCCCGCTAAGTTATAACACCACCGGCAATCCGGGAATGGCCACGGGGGGAATGGGCGACATTCTCACCGGAGTCTGCGCTGGATTGGCGGGGCAAGGTTTGTCTCTTTACGACGCGGCGCGACTGGGCGCATGGTTATGCGGCCGGGCCGCCGAAATTGCGATTTTTGATGCCAGACAGAGCGAGCAATCGTTATTGCCTCGCCACATTCTTGAGCACCTAGGCGCTGCATTTAACGAATTGTAGGGCGTCTGTGTCAGAAGCCACAAGTTGGCGTTTCACAGAAACGCCCTACAATTTCTCAGGCACGCAACAGTGAACCTTCAAACTCAACCGACCGAGGAGTACAAAGCGCCGACGGAGGAAACCGCCTGGAGCCGGGTGAAAAAAGCCCTTGGCCCGCTCGCTGTAGTTGGCGTGGTGATCGCCAAGTTTTTCGCAAAACTGAAGTTTGTTCTACTTCCGCTCCTGAAATTTCTTCCGATTCTTCTGAAATCGGGCGGCACCATGCTGCTGATGGTCTGGGTCTATACCCAGATGTGGGGCTGGCAATTCGCGCTTGGATTTGTGCTGCTCTTGCTGGTGCACGAAACCGGCCATTTGTTTGTCGCTAAAAGGTTCGGACTCAAAGTCGGTGCGCCTGTTTTTATTCCGTTTATGGGAGCGTTCATCGCCCTGAAGGAAGCGCCGCGCAATGCGTGGATAGAAGCTTGCGTCGGTATCGGCGGTCCGATGCTGGGAAGCATTGGCGCGTTGGTTTGCAACGTCCTGGGTGAATTCTTCGCTGCGCCGCTTTTCATCGCACTCGCGTGGTTTGGGTATTTTCTCAATCTTTTTAATCTGACTCCCGTCGGAATGCTCGACGGCGGGCGCATCGTGACGGCGCTCTCTCGCTGGCTTTGGTTGCCGGGATTTGCATTGCTGATCTGGTTTGGATGGAAATATCCAAATTTTGTCATTTGGTTAATTGTGCTGTTGTCACTGCCGCGGATCTATTCGCTTTTCCGCAAGCGAACCGAGGAGGAACAGCGTTATTTTGAAGTTACGCCCTTCCAGCGCTGGACGATGTCGATATTGTACTTCGGCCTGATTGCGATCCTGCTTTTCGGAATGCACGTGGCGCAGCAGGATTTAAACAAATACGGTGTGCGCTCGCACGGCCACGGCCAGGACGTAATTTTCCAGTAAGGATCGGGTACTCCCAACACGATTTGGCCTGACTTCAAAACTTGTCGGCTTAAAGCCGTCAAGTTGGCGGAGCCGCGACGCTCGTCGCTGCGAAGACTTTCTCAGGTTCGAGTCCGATTCTTTGAAGAATTGACCTAAAACGTTTGTCCGAACGAAGCGGCACAAATTCGGGAGCGATCCCAACACCGTGCAAGGATGATGAGCGCTGCTCGCAGGCGTGTTCGAGTTCGCGAATTGCGTCATCATGCGCGCCAAGCGTTACATGCACGTGTGCGATGGCATCACCGGGTCGATAGCCCCAACCGGTAATCGCTGCCTCAAGTGTTTGCAGCGCTTCTTTGCGACGGTTCATCCTGGCGTAAGTGATCGCCAGACCAAATCCTGGCCTTCCAGTGAATTCTCGTGCCCTTTCGTAGAGTGCGATCGCATCATCAAAGCGTCCCATCTCGCGATACAACGCCGCGAGTGCAGGCTCACCATAATGCGCAAACGTCGGATCGAGCTGGAGAGCACGTTCTCCAGCCGTGATCGCTTCATCGTAAAGACCGAAATACCGGTAGAGCTCGCAGGCGAAGTTGCTCACCCAAAGCGAGGCCGGATCGATCCTCGAGGTGCGCTGTAAGTAAGCCAGCGCTTTGTCGCGATTACCTCGAGCGGCGTGTAGCGCGGCGATAAAATAGTTGGATGGCGTCGAATTTGGATCAATTGCCACTGCGCGATTAAACTCCGCCTCCGCGCCATCAAGGTCCCAATCGAGTATCCGTTTGGTCTCGGCGAGATACACGTGCGCTTCGGCCTCCTCGTCGTCGAGTTCCAGAGCGCGAATCGCGGCATCACGGACTTTCGGATACGCTTCGAGCGGCGGCACGTAAGCATCGGCCAGCCACAGCCACGCTTTCGCGATTCCGGTCCACGCTCGACTAAACTTGGGGTCTTTCTCAAGTGCATCCTGAAAAAACTCAAGGCTCTTGCGCAAGTCGGGCTCGGTATTTTTGTCGGAATACACGAGGCCCTCCAGATAAGCCTCATAGGCATCCGTGCTCCGAGCTGGACGCGACGGCGAGATTGCAAGCTTGAGCTTGAGCGTATCGACGATGGAATGCGTGATCTCATCTTGTAGCGCAAAAATTCCGTGCATTTCACGTTCATATGTTTCTGACCAAATCGTAAATCCGTCGCAGGCGTCAATCAGTTCTGCGGTAATACGCACCCGATTACCATCGCGACGAACACTACCCTCCAGCACGTGTCCTACGTTTAACTTTGAGGCGATTTCACCGAGCTCGGCTTCTTTGTCCTTAAACCAGAATGAAGATCGCCGCGCCGCGACGCGCAGGCCATCAACTTTCGCTAGTGCTCCCAGAAGCTCCTCCGCAATACCCTCGCCGAAGTAGGCGTGGTCTTTGGACGGGCTAAGGTCATTGAAAGGCAAGACGGCAATCGATTTTTCAGTAGAGCTCGGCCGCTCAATGACTTCTGTCCTGACTTCCGGCTCCGCATCGCTTGTGCGGACTATCCCATGGCTCGTGAAGTCGTAAATCCACGCAAGGATCAGAGCGATTGGAAAGCCAAGCATAATTGCGACAATAGCGAGTCGCTCGCCCCAGTTCGGTATTTCAAACGGCGGAAAAACCTGAGTGACGACCTGGATAAGCAGCCAACCCACGACTGCGTACGTAACCGCGACGCTGTAAACTCTTCTTCGCTTTAACTCGGCAAAAAACTTTTTTGGATTCACTGCTCAATCGACAGATCAAGCCTCATATTTTGTCCGCGATTAGCAATCGACAAGTTTCAGTGTTCCATCGAAACGGCCGAGCCAGTCACTTCGTTGGTTTTTCGAGGAGTTTTTGAAAGCGGGGGTCGCTTCGGATCGGGTCCCATTCCCAGCGATGTTTCAGATCGTTAATGGTGATGCTGTAATCGACACTGTCCACTGCGCCCGGCGTCTTGAGCAATCGCTGGAGAAGCGGAAACGCCAAATCTTTTTCACCGACGCGAGCATAGATCAACGCGACGTAGCAATTCACAATAACTCCGTCGACGGCATCTTTAGATTCAGGCTTCAGTTCGACCGCGCGGCGGCCCTCTCGGATCGCGTCCTCCTTACGTCCCATAAAACCGTAGAGCCAGCCCAGATTGGCATGCCGAATAGCGCTCGAAGGCGCCTCTTTGACGGCGTTTTCAAGAACAAGTTGAGCGTCTTCAAAATATTTTAACGCTCCTGCGACATCACCTTGCGCCAGAGCGATAGAGCCTTCAAAGAAACTCCGCGGCGTTGATCCCTCCCCCGTGTATGAGAGTTCTTTGGCAGTTGATGCATCGATCGCGCGCTTAGCCGCCGCGTAATCTCGATCCAACATTGCGACCTCCCAGCGCACGGCCGTGACCCCACCATCAGGGTCGACATCGGCAGGCACCTGGTCCAGCAAAGACCTCAACAGACTGGTGTCTCCCTTCCACCAAAACTCGACGTACCCTCTTTGAATTTTCGCAACGATGGACGCGGGGGCCATTGCGCGCAGTTGGTCCACCCACCGCGCAGCTTCTGGCCAACGGCGCATCGCCGTGTTTGTAAAGATAAGTTCCCGGACTGTATTTGGATTTTGCGGATCCAGCTTCGCAACCCGTTGGTACTCTTCGAGCGCCTGTTCCCACTTACCCTGCCGGCGTTTGATTGCGGCGATCAAACGCAAAATATCTCCGTTGCTCGGGGATAAACGAGCAGCGATATCGAATTGTTCGAGAGCGCGCTCGTAGTCCTGGTCCATCCAGTAAATGCATTGGCCAAGGGCAAGGTGCGCCTCCGCCAGGTTAGGTTGCAGACGCAGAGCAATTTGCGCTTCAGTGCGGGCTTTGGTTTCCCAATCCTCAGTCGGCTCGTAGTAATGGAAAATCTCAGCGCAAACAGACGCAAGCCGCGCGTGAGCAAGCGCAAAATCAGGATCAAGCGCGATCGCTTGGACGTAAAGTTGCTCCGCGGTCTTGTAATCCTCCAACAGCGTGTCGGGATTTCGGGAGATTTGATTCGCCCGCAAGTAAAACACATATGCATCCGGATTCCGTGTGGGCTTGGCTGTTACGCGCGTTTGCTCATCTGTACTCAGCGTAGCGCGCAAAGCGTCGGCGATTTCCCTAGCTAGTTCGCCTTGCAATCCGAGCGAGTCAGCCAGGGTGCGGTCGTAACGGTTCGCCCATATTTGCCGGGCGCTACCGGCGTCGACCAATTGAACATTGACCACTACGCGGTCCCCTTCCCGCCGCACACTGCCCTCGAGGACGTTCGCCACACCAAGTGCTTTGCCGATCTGTCGTAAATTCTGCCCGGCGACGTCGCGAAACTTCATCACAGACGAACGACTAATGACTCTGAGATCTTTGATTTTTGCCAGACTGGTAAGGATGTCGTCCTGAACGCCGTCTGCGAAAAACGCATTCTCTTTGTCCGGGCTGAAGTTTTGGAACGGCAATACTGCGATGGTTTTCTCCGGGACGAGCGACGTTTGTGCTGCTTGTCTGGAATAAAGCCAAACGCCAAAGCCGATGATGGAGATCAAGAGAGTGCCGGCTGCAATCAAAATGCCTGCGCGCCGAAAGACCGAGGGAGACCTGGGTGCCGCCTGCGCGGCTTGTTCCGATTGCCACTGGCTGAACTTTCGCGGCAATTGCGCATTCCCAATCTCATCCGTGTAGAGATTAACAATGAAGATGGGGACACCATGCTTTACGGCGCACTCGCCCAGATCATGTAGATAGGTGCGCCAGTGGCGCGAGTGCGCCAGGTCTTCGGCCACGCGCTTGGATAAAAGAATGTGACCTGCATCGCCGCAATCCATCACTCGTTGCGCAATATTGATTCCTGCGCCTGCAACATTTGGTCGACCATTTACATCCCGAACTTCATTGACCGGCCCGCTATGAATCCCCATCCGAAGCTTTAGCTGAGGATCCTGTTTTAGCTTTTTACTGATCTCGATTGCGCATTGCACCGGCGCCTCGGGACTGTTGAAGAAAACCAGGGCTATTCCGTCTCCAGTGGGGAGTCGGATCAGTTTGTTCGCGGTCTCCGCAGCGCGAACCTGCTCGGCGTTGCGGACGATTTCAGTCAGGTGTTGCAACTGCTCGCGCTGCTCGTCCAAGATTAATTTGGAGTAGCCGACCAAGTCCATGAACAAGACATGGCCGATCTCCAGCCGCACCCCGGCCCCAGCACTAGTGGACATATCGTTTCAGCAAGCCAAGCACCTTCTAAAGTTCATAACCGCTTTCTGTGTGCCCTTCTATGATGCATTACACCGTCGCCAATGCCTCCGCCAACGACTGGGTCAATGCTGGCGCAGAGACGCGTAATTTCGCGTCTTCGGTCACGAGCCGAACACCAAGTTGCAGGGCCAACGCCAGAAAACGTGCATCATACACAGTTGTGCGATAACGAAGCGCGGCATCCAGCGCAGCTTGATGACTCACGCGAAACAAGTGCGGCTGGAGAAACGCGGCTGCGCGATTCAGGCAGTCGCGCGCAGTCGCCGCGGTGATATAGCGCGCGCGCTCGTACGTAATCAGCACATTGCTTAGTTCGATCAGCGCGAGGGGCTCGGTTCGCCAGACGGCGTCGCGCGCGAACAGCTCTGCTACCGCCTGGCTACGCGCGCTTCGCACGTACAGCGGTGCAATGATGTTCGTGTCCACAAGGAGCATGCGAACTGCGCGATCACTCGCGCCCCCACGCGATTGCCGCTTCTATGTCTTCCGTGGTTGGCGTGAATCCGCCGCGCAGTTTTACTGGTTTCGGCGCCTTCGCTGGTCGAGCCTTGCTCGCAGCAATCCCTTCACGCAGCAACTCGGCGATCGTGTCCTTGAGTTTTTTGTGTTCGTGCACGGCCCGGATCTTTACGGCACGCATCAGGTCGTCCGGCAAATCGAGGGTTGTTTTCATAAACCCATATTTCCAGAAAGCTGGTTTTCTGTCAACTTGCCGCCACTCTTCAGGCCAACGCGACCCCGAACTTTCTTGATGCAAAATCGATCGTCCATTTTAACGTCGGCACAAAGATCCGACCGGAAGGAAACATGATATCGCGCCGTCAGTCTTTGAAACACCTGCTCGGAATTGGAGCGGCGACACTGGCTACGCCGATGATCAACCGCGGCTGGTTTCAGCTCTTCGCGGAAGAGACGACGAAATACTCTGCCCGCACCATCGATCTGGTTCAGCGCAGCACGGTAGTAGACATGCTTAACCCATTCACACTGCTTGGTGTGCTGGCGCCATTTAAGGGTGACAAGCGGCCGACCTGGTTCACGAATCCCGAGACATTTACTGCCGCTGATTTTCAGCGCTTCAAGGATTCAAGAATCGACGTCATGCACATCGGAGTAGGAACGGCCGGACCAAATGCGTACGACCAGGTAATGTGGTTTCTCGGTCTGTGGAACGGATTCATTGCACATCACGGAGAACACCTCACGCGCGTAGACGACGCAGCAGGCATCGATGCCGCGAAAAGCTTGGGCAAAATCGGCATTATTCTGGGGATGCAAAACTCCGAGCATTTTCGAACCCCGGACGACGTTGATCGTTTCTATCAACTCGGGCAACGCCTGTCGCTGCTCACCTACAACAGCCGCAACTTGATCGGTAACGGAAGCACGGAGCGGCGCGACGATGGCATTAGTGATTTCGGCGTTACCATCGTCGAACGTATGAATAAGGTCCGGATGGCCGTCGATGTCGCTCATTGCGGCGACCATACTACGCTCGATGCATTTGAGATTTCCAAAGCGCCCGTGCTCATCACCCATTCAAATTGCCGCGCACTTAATCCAGATCAGCCGCGGTGCAAAACCGATGAAGCGATCCGCAAGATGGCAGCCAAAGAAGGAGTCATGGGTATCACAGGGGTTCGCAATTTCGTTTCTGCGAAGGAACCCACCACAATTGAAGACCTGTTGAATCATTACGATCACGTCGCAAGGCTCGTCGGAGTCGAACACGTAGGCGTCGGCAGCGATATTGATCTCGATGGCTACGACGTACTCCCGGACGATTACAGGAAATGGTTAAGGAGTCTCTACAAGTCGAATTATGCCTTCCGCGACAAAATGGACACCGATGGAGTCAATCATTATAAGCGCATGTTTGATATCACCGACGGCCTGATTCGTCGGGGTTATTCGGATGCAGACATCGAATTGATCCTCGGCGGGAATTTCCGCAGAGTCCTGGGGCAAATCTGGAGCGCTTAAACTGGTCACTGCCAGACGACCACTGGGAATTATCAACAGTAGCTGCTAGATTGCTGAATGCCGTTTCAGCTAGAATCGAACTACAAACCGCGCGGCGACCAGGGCCAGGCGATTGCCAAGCTGATTAAATCCGTTGAAGCCGCAAACCGTCACCAGACGCTGCTGGGTGTCACCGGTTCTGGTAAGACTTTCACTATCGCGAATGTGATCCGAGAGCTGGACCGGCCTACGCTTGTTATTTCGCACAACAAAACGCTCGCCGCGCAGCTTTATTCCGAGTTCAAACAATTCTTCCCGCGGAACGCAGTCGAATATTTCGTCAGCTATTTCGATTATTACCAACCAGAGGCTTATATCCCTCGCTCCGACACCTACATCGAGAAGGATTCGTCCATCAATGAAGAGATCGAGCGGTTACGGCTTGCAGCGACGAGTGCTCTGCTTTCGCGCCGCGACACGATCGTCGTCGCCAGCGTCTCCTGCATCTACGGCATTACTTCGCCGGAAGATTATTTGCAGATGCTACTCACCGTAAAATGTGGACAGCAAATCTCGCGCGAAGCCGTGCTCGGTCGTCTAATCGATATGTTGTACGAACGCAACGACGTTAACTTCGGGCGCGGCAGGTTCCGCGTCCGTGGCGATGTCGTGGAAGTTTATCCCGGCTCAGCTGATGAAGAAGGCATCCGGATCGAGTTCTTTGGCGACGAAATTGAGGCGATTACGCGATTTGATCCGTTGACCGGACACGCGCATGAATCGCTGTCGGTGATTACCTTTTTTCCCGCCAAACAATTCGTAACACCGGCGGACAAACTCAACCGCGCGTTGCGCACGATCCGCGAAGAACTGGAAGAGCGAATCAAAGAACTGGAATCGCAAAACAAACTTTTGGAAGCGCAACGGCTGCGGATGCGTACCGAATACGACCTGGAAATGTTGCAGGAAATGGGATTCTGCAACGGGATTGAGAATTACTCACGACATTTGTCCGGGCGCCCACCGGGTTCCAAGCCGTACACAATCATCGACTTTTTCCCGAAAGATTTTCTGGTAGTCATCGATGAATCGCACGCGACCATCCCGCAAATCGGCGGGATGTATGAAGGCGACCGCTCGCGCAAGACGGTCCTCGTCAATTACGGATTTCGATTGCCCAGCGCGCTCGATAATCGTCCGCTCAATTTCGACGAGTTTATGAAGCTAACGAACCAGATCGTATACGTCAGCGCGACGCCGGCAGAATTTGAAATTCAAAACAGCGTGGTTGGGAACAAGGGATACGTCCCACACAGACGGCAGCGGATCGGGGAGGAGGAATTGGTTCCGTTTGTGCTGCCTGGCGAAAAACGCTCAACTCTCAACTACGACAAATCGCGAGCAGGCGCGCAACACTCGATATCGAACTCCCAGACGCCGATTTCGCGTACCGATGAGCCTCCAGAAAAATTCGATGTGCACACGCCAGGTGCGCCGCTCGTTGTCGAGCAGATCATCCGTCCTACCGGATTACTCGATCCAAAAATCACGCTTAAGTCGCTCAGGAATCAGATCGATGAAACGATTGAGCTTTGTCGTCAGCGCGTGGAAAAAGCCGAGCGAGTTCTGGTGACAACGTTAACGAAGCGAACAGCGGAAGATCTGGCCGATTACCTGCGTGATGTCGGATTGAAAGTGCGATATCTGCATAGCGACATCGACGCAATCGAGCGAGTCGAAATCTTGCGCGGTTTGCGCGCCGCCGACTTCGACATTCTCGTGGGGATCAATTTGCTCCGGGAAGGCCTCGATCTTCCCGAGGTTTCGCTCGTATGCATTCTGGACGCGGACAAGGAAGGATTTCTCCGCAGCCAAACCTCTCTCATTCAAACCGCTGGTCGCGCCGCGCGCCATGTGAACGGTGAAGTGGTGCTCTTCGCGGATCAGGTCACCCAGAGCATGGAAGCGCTTATCTCGATTTCGGAATACCGGCGCACGAAGCAGATGGAATACAACGAGCAGCACGGCATTACGCCGCAAACGGTTCGGCGCGCCGTGCAGGAGAGCCTGCATACCATTCTTCGTGGGCGCGAAATCGCCGCATCGGTTATTCAGGAAGCGGGCGGCGATTTCAAGGTGACAGAATTGCTGCGCGAATTGGAAGAAGAAATGCAGGAAGCCTCGGCTAACCTCGAATTCGAACGCGCGGCGCTTTTGCGCGATCAAATCATGGAAGTAAAAAGCGGCACAGGACTTGCGAAAATCGAGCCAAAGCGAAGGCCGGTAAAATATTCGCGCAATGCCGGCCGCCGCCGTTCGCGCGTTTGAATTAGATCGTTTCGCAGGTGCGCGTCCACAGTTCTGGATCGAGCGCGGCTTTGGCGCGCGTCGCAACAGAATCCACACCTGCTTGCATCACGGCAAACATTGTCGAACCGGAACCCGACATGAGCGCGGCGCCAACCTCTGATTGGCTAAGCAACCACGTTTTCAATTGCGCTAGGAAAACAAATTTTTCGAAGACTGGTCGTTCGAGATCGTTCACGAATGTCTGATCGGCAAATTCCTGCGCTTCGTAACGAATCCCTGGGATCTCTCGAGACCCTAACCAACGCGAGTATGCCCATCCTGTGGAGACGGCAAAGGCCGGTTTCAACAACAGAATCGAAAATTGTCTGTTCAATTTCACTGGCATGACTATTTCGCCGCGTCCCCTGCATAGTGCTGCGGATTGAAAAACAAAGAATGGAACGTCTGATCCAATCGGAGCTGCCATTTCGGCAAGCGCGTCCGGCGATAGTTTTGCGTCGAAGAGTTCGTTGAGCGCAAGGAGTACGGAAGCAGCGTCGCTGCTTCCGCCGCCCAAACCGGCGCCATGCGGAATCTTCTTTTTCAGCTCGATCGAAATCGCAGCGTCGATCTTGGTCGTTTGAAAAAACGCCTTCGCTGCGTGGACAGCAAGATTGTCGTCGCCCTGGGGAACCAATGGATCGTCGCAGCGAAACTCAATGCCCTTTCCCGGACGTGCTTTATCAATTCTGATCTCATCGTAGAGCGAAATCGGCGCGATGAGCGTCTCAATCTCGTGGAAGCCATCGTCCCGCCGGCCGAGAATTTTCAGTGAAAGATTTATCTTCGCAGGAGCGAGGACTTGCATATCGTCATGTCGAGCGTAGTCGAGACATCCCGTGTTGCCAGTCAAAGGTAGCGCTGCGGGACCTGGATTTCGCTCGGAATGACAGAAAACAAAATTATCGTCGCGCTGGATGTGCCCACAAAAAGGGAAGCGCTTGAGCTGGTTGAAAAGCTTCGTGATCAAATCTCGTTTTTCAAAATCGGGCTGCAACTCTACACAGCAGAAGGTCCGGAAATTGTGCGGGCAGTTTCGTCCGTTGGCCCCACGGTTTTTCTCGATCTCAAGTTGCACGACATTCCAAACACGGTCGCCAGAGCGGTCCAATCCGCGAGCCGTCTTGGCGCGCAAATGCTCACGATTCATTTGAGCGGGGGCAGCGAAATGATCCGCGCCGCGACTGCGGCTAAGGAAAGCAACATGTTGCTTTTTGGTGTGACAGTTCTAACGAGCTCGACTGAAGCGACGCTACGGGAAATTGGAGTTCCGGACAAAGTGGCTGATCAGGTATTGCGTCTGGCGACACTGGGGGTTGAAGGAGGAATCGATGGAGTTGTAGCTAGTCCCCACGAAATCAAACCTCTTCGTCGTGAATTCGGTAACAAGATCAAGATCGCTGTCCCAGGCATTCGACCGAGCTGGGCGGAGCCTGGCGATCAAAGGCGACGGATGACTCCGCACGAGGCGCTTGAAGCCGGAGCAGACTATCTTGTCATAGGTCGACCGATCACCGCGCATCCAAATCCAGGCGAAGCCGTCGCGAAAATTTTAGATGAAATTCACGCCTAATTGTCATGTCGAGTGAAGTCGCCTGCCAAGCCGTAGCTTTATGCGGAGGCTGGAGACATGTCTAGCGCTGCCCTTAAAAATTAGAGATTCCTCCACTTCGGTCGGAATGACAAAACGAGGAGCTGAAATGACAGAGAAGTTGTTCGGGGCTCTGGATGTTTATCGCGAAGCCGCTCCACATTCGGCCGCGATGAACATGGCCATTGACGAAGCGCTGCTCGAACATGCCATGGTTCCCGCCATGCGTTTTTATCGCTGGCGATCCCCTGCTCTCTCATTTGGATATTTTGGTCGATTTGCCGACGTCGCCACGTACCAGCATGAACGCGATTTGGTTCGGCGTTGGACCGGCGGGGGGATTGTGTTTCACGGCGAAGATCTGACTTATTCCCTTGTGATTCCAGCGAACCATGCGGCTTTCCGTGAATCATCGACGTCGATCTATGAAGAGATCCACCGAGCTCTGCGCGATACGTTGAGTGAAACAGGACAAAGCGCCGTTGTAGCCGCGGGCGCTGACCGCAGTGGGATTACCGGGGTCATCGGCGCCGGCTACAGTTGTTTCGAAAACCCCGTCCGCGCGGATGTGATACTCAATGGCCGCAAAGTTGCTGGCGCGGCCCAGCGCCGCACACGCCGCGGATTATTGCAACAGGGCAGCATCCAGGGAATCCAGCTTGGGGATAATCTTGCCGAAGAATTCGCGCAGGCTTTGGCCAGGAACTGCCGTATGCAAATGGTCGATGAAGAAATTTCGCAACGGGCGCGAGAACTCACTCAACAAAGGTACGGCACGGAAAATTGGCTGCGAAAACACTGAGCGGCCTCGAGTAAGGCACCGGCGAATTGGCGCATCTACTCTGAAAATTTACGCTTGTGTTGCTTTGACAACACACAACCCATCCCGCTATTCTCGCCTCGTGGAACTCTTCGCGCGCTCACGGCCGAACCTGACTGGGACTGCACGGGCCGCTTCGCCTGCCGCCTCGCTAACCAAAGTGGCTAAGTTGGTTCAGCCGCATCTCCAAGAAGTCGAGACCCGCATTGCGCAGCAAGCGGCGGCTTTTGATCCGGCCATCGAAGGCTACGTTGTGTACGCGGTGGGTAGTCGAGGGAAACGTTTGAGGCCGCTGCTAACGCTTCTGGCCGGTGGCGCGACCGGCGAGATAAACCCGGGACACATCGATCTAGCCGTGATCGTGGAACTCATTCACATCGCGACGTTGGTGCACGACGACGTGATGGATGAAGCGGAGCGCCGTCGTGCACAACCTACTGCGAACGCGCGCTGGGGAAATTCGCTGAGCGTTTTACTGGGCGATTGCCTCTTTGCTCACGCTTTAACGTTATCGACAAATTTCGAGAACGCGGAGATCGGCCGCGCGATTGCGCGTACGGCTGCAACCGTTTGCTCCGGCGAAATGATCCAGACACAGCGCAAATTTGATCTGAACCTTGGCGTTCAGGACTACTTGCGAATTGTGGAAATGAAAACGGGATCATTGTTCTCTGCAGCGGCGGAACTAGCTGCCGTAATCAGCGAGGCAAACCCGGATGTGATCGAGCGATTCAAGAATTTCGGGTTTCAAATCGGAACCGCGTATCAGATTTATGATGATTGCGTCGATCTTGCCGGGAATGAAAGAGCCACCGGTAAAACGCTTGGGACCGACCTCCGCAAAGGCAAGTTTACGCTGCCAGTTTTGATCTTCCTACGCTCAGCATCCGAGTTCGAGCGGGAACGCTGTTGCCAGCTTGTCCTCGAAGAGCGAGTCGAGGAAATGATTGAGCTCTTGAAGAATGGGGCGACCAATGGAGCACTAAATGAATCGATTGCAGCTGGCAGCGATTTGATTCGGGAAGCACAAGGCGGACTGGATAGAATCGAATCGAATCCTTACGCCGAAGCGCTGTTCTTACTCGGCGACGTCTTGTGCGAGATGTTCGATCAACTTCGCGTCTGATGTCGCGACATTAAGGGCGGCTCCTAGGTTAAATGTCGCAGCTGAAAATCCGCGAGATGCCGCAGGCTGAGCGGCCGCGTGAAAAACTTGCTGCTCATGGGGCGGCAGTCTTAACCGACCCGGAATTAATTGCGATTTTGTTGCGCACCGGAATTCCGGGCGCCAACGCGATCGAAGTCGCACGCAAATTGTTGAAAGACTACGGCTCGCTCAGTGGACTAAGCCGTTGCACGGTTGACGAGCTGTCCAAGATGCGTGGCGTTGGTTTCGCAAAAGCCGTACAATTGGTTGCCGCCTTTGGACTCGGCCAGCGGCTTGCGCGCGAAACACTGTCAAAGCAGAAAATCGATTCGCCTGAATTAGTCAACGAACTCGTTGGGCCCGAGATGCGACGACTTCGCAAAGAATCGCTGCGCGTGATCCTGCTCGATACGCGTTATCATTTGATTCGAGTCGAAGAAGTTTCGATAGGAAGCGTAAACGAGAGTATCGCGCATCCACGCGATGTCTTTCGGCCCGCCCTTGTCGCTTCGGCTTACGCCGTCATCGTCGTGCACAATCACCCGTCCGGCGATGCGTCACCGAGCCAGACCGACCACAGCCTAACGAGGCGTCTGGCGGAAGCCGCCGAATTGTTGCAAATCAAATTGCTCGATCACATCATCATCGGCTCGCCAGTGGAAGGGAATCCCGGCTATTTCAGTTTCAAGGAAGCAGGCGTCCTCTAAAGCGAAAATGATTCAGGCAAAAATTCATCCCACAGCGATTGTCGACCCGGGTGCGAAAATCGGCGTCGGTGTCGAGATCGGGCCTTTTTCGATTGTTGGCCCGCAGGTTACGATCGGGGAAAAAACGATCGTACAATCACACGTCGTAATCGAAGGAGAAGTCAAAATTGGTACCGGCAACTTCATCGGCCACGGTGTGGTGATCGGCGCGCCGCCGCAGGATGTTTCATTTTCGCCGGAACGAAAAACAAAGGTCGAGATCGGAAACGACAACGTTATCCGAGAGTATTGTACGATTCATCGAGGCACGGCCGAAAGCAGCGCAACAACAATCGGTGACAAGAATTTTCTCATGGCCGGAGTGCACATAGGCCACAATTGCGAGATTGGAAACAATGTCGTCATCGCGAATAATTGTTTGTTGGCTGGCTACGTGCGGGTGGCCAACGGCGCGTTTCTCGGAGGTGGATCGACGTTCCACCAGTTCATGCACATCGGACGACTGGTGATGGTGCAAGGCAGCTCCGCCTTCGGCAAAGACATTCCGCCCTTTGTGGTCGCCGCGGAACGCAACTGCGTATTCGGCTTGAACGTCATTGGGCTTCGTCGGGCGGGCTTCAGCGCGAAGGAGCGAGACGAAATCAAAGCAGCGTTCAAGCTGGTTTATCTGAGCGGTCTTAACATTTCGCAGGCGCTTGAAAAAGCAGCGACTATAAAGGTCGGCACGGCGGCACGCGAGTTTTTTGACTTCGTCGCGAACGCAAAGAAGCGCGGAATTTGCCCGCTCAAACGCGGTGCCAGCGAAGAGATGTCGATCTAACGAGAACAAGCTGAGCGACCGCCGCCGAGAGCGAGCCTGGCTGCGATTGAAACGGTTTTAATCATTCCAAAATGTAAACGCGCGACGGGGCGGCGGTTCGCTCCAGGGCCTGGTTAGGTGCATTGCGTCGCTTCATCTCAATGGGTGGAAGTCTGTGACATCGAGCAGAGCAACTGACCATAAATTATTGTGGCCGTATTCGCGGAGGGATCCCAGCTTTGATCCTGCGGCTGTAGTGGAACGTGCCAACGAGCCGAGCCTGCCGACCTGCGATCGAGTCAAGAAGGGGTGGACTACGAAACTCGACCCAGACGCTGCGTGTGATGTCAAAAGCTTCTTGCCGGCTCGCGTGTGGTAAAGAGGTAGCTTGTCTCCGTCGCGGCGACGTAATATCCCGTGACGGCGATACGCTTGCCGTTGAACTCGCGTGGCCTCGCAAGAACATCAGCGAGCGGGATGTCTCGAGCCATCGCTGTGCAAATCGGCAGCAACAATGCGAGAATAGTGGATGCGCGGCGGTTCATGCACCGAACGAGAATTAGACGAAATTTCGTGATTAAAGGCGAACATTTTTCGCCTAATTCTCGATTGTCGGGTTGAGTCCAAGCAACGCCAGCATGCGACCAGTTTTTCCTTTTTCGGCGCGGTAGGAGTAGTAGTGGCCGAGGTCACACGCCGTGCACACGCTGGAATCATGAATTGTTCTGATATTTAGCGCGCGACATTGCGTGATAATCTCAGCCGCGAAATCGACTTCGTAGTGCGGCGGGCGAATGCAGGGACTCAGTTGCACGATCATCTCCGCGGGATCGGAGCCGAAGCGATCGATCATTTGTCTGATCGCGCTAGAGACGACGCCTAGCTCGGTTCCTTTGCGACCGGAATGAACCAGACCGATCGCCGGCACTTTTAGATCGACAATGTAAACCGCACAGCAGTCGGCAACGTAAACGCCAAGCGTGATTCCACGTTGATTGGTGATGATGCCGTCGCAGCCAGGAAATTCACGGCCCGCAGGGTCGCGGCTACAGCTATCGACAACCGCGATCTTGTTTCCGTGAATTTGTTGAGCGGTGAACAGCGGCCAATCCCCCACGCCGATTGCGTTGCGGATTTGGCGATGCGCGGCATCGAGCCTCTGTAGTATTTCGGCTTTATCATGCGAAACATCAATGCCGGGAATTCTTTGCGTGAAAGCGTGACGACAGATTTTGATCGCGCTAAGCGCGGGAAATTGTTCGAAGGGTAGCTGCATTACTATCGAAGCCCCAAATCGAAAAACACAAATCCCAAATAAGCTCCAAACTCAAAAATCATCCAACGCCTCTCTCCGTGTCATGTTGAGCGCAGCGAAACATCTCTGTTTCTTATTGGTAGAAAGGCAGGAAAAATAATCAGAGATCCCTCGCTCCGCTCAGGATGACAATCGCGTGTTTGGAAACTTCGGAGCTCTTATTTCGAAGATGAAGTTCGGCCTCTTCCAACCCGAACTCGTGGCCCCTCGTCGTCCGGCTCTTTGCGTTTGCCTTCGGCATCCACGCCGCTGCCGGTGTAATACGTCTTGGTTTTCGTGGCGCGTGGTGCGAGATCAGCGAACATCTCCTGGTACGTACTTTGTGCGCCGGTGACGCGGTCGAATTCGGCTAACGAAGAGTTGTATCCGAAGAGTGCCTGCAACCGGGTCGACTGCGCAGTGAGCAGCTGGACCTGGGCGTTGAGCACATCCAACTGAACTCCCGCGCCGGCGTCCAGACGCGCCTTGGCTAGACGAAGCGCCTCCTCTGCTTGCTCGACGTTTTTCTCCTGGCTTTGAATTAGTTCGCGGTTCTGCTGCAAGTTTGAGTAGGCCTGCTGAATTTCCAGTTCCACCTGACGAACGTCATCGTCGTAGGTGATTTTCGTTTCTGAAAGGAGAGCGCGCTGCTGTATAACCTGGCCAGCAATCGACCCGCTATCCCACACTGGTAGGCTGCCCTGAACCCCTGCAACCCAGCCCTTTGAAATATCGTGCCAACTGGAATTCACCGGCGAACTGACCCATTCGCCGCCACCCGTGGCGGTGATCGTAGGCAGGTACTGACCTGCAGCCGCTCGCACTTGCTGAAGTTGGTTCAGGACGTTGGCTCGCGCTTGTTTGAGAAATGGCCGCCGCTCTTTCCCCATCTCAATAGCGTTGGCGAGGTTAATGTTGCGGGGGATGTAAGGCATTTCACCGACTACATCCAACGGGGGCTCTTCACCGCGCATCGGTTGAAAATAGAGACCGAGCGTCTTCGCCAGCGTCAGCTTCGATATTCGCAAGTTGTTCTGAGCCGTAATCAACTGCGGGAGTTGATTATAGTACGCTACCTCCGCTTGCAGCACGTTGAATCGCGGAACCGTTCCCGCTTCAAAACGATTTTGCTGGTCCTTCAACTGAGCGTTCAGAAGCTCCACCGATTGTTCGTTAACCTTCACGAGCTCCCGATTGACCACGATCTGATAAAACTGTGTCTTCACGGTCGCGATGAGTTGATCCAAAACATTTCGGAAGGCGAAATAGGCGCTGTCCCTCTGAAAAAACGTAGCGCGAATCTGATTGGGCGTTGTACCGCTAAAAATCAATTGGCTGCCTATCACGGAGATAGTGTATGACACGTCGCTCAGCTCCGTGTTTCTAACACCAGGAGTCGCCGTTGGCGCGGCAGCGGCAGATGCCTGACCCGGTTGCACCTGTGACTGGGGCGACTCTAAGAGGGAACCCGATGCGCCACTCGTCACCGAAGGTGTAATTCCCGTGGGCCCCCCGACAGCAGTCGTGCTTACGGTCCGGGCGTTGACCAGGTTCGGATCGGTCCAATCGTATGTCGCTTGTGCCGTGATTTGCGGCAGGGCCTGCGCGCGGACCTGGATGATCACCCCTTTGGTGCGTTTGATCTCCTGTTCCGCGTTCAGAAGAGCAGGATTCTGTTGCAGTGCTGTGAGGATTGCTTGGTCCAGCGTGAAAGTAGGAACCTTGCTGGCCGACCCTGTTCCACTGCCCGACCTTGTTGTACCGGTGCCGCCAAAACTTCGCGGGCCAGGGATGGCGCAGACTGCAAACATCCCCAACAGAATAAAAAATCTTCTCATAGAGGTTTAGCGATTAGATGCGCGAAAATCAGCTTGCGGATTTAACGCTCACTATTTTACCGCAGTCTGATAGCACCGCCGCCGGATAAATGAAAATCATTTCGATTGGCAGTAATCGTAAATCTTGCCGTAAATCTGCAGCCAGGCCTTTTGTTCGTCTGGCGTAAGGTGATCCAGGATTTTCATAAGATTGCCAACCATCTCCTCTCGAATCCGCCTGACCAGCGTGGAACCTTCCGCCGTAATGCAAACCATTACCTTGCGCCGGTCATCTCGCGCAACGGAGCGTACCACGTAACCAAGATTCTCGAGGCGTGCTACCAAGCCACTCGCCGCGGCGGTGGTGTGCCCCATTTTCTGCGCGATGGCAGACATGGTGAGAACCTCCTTTTGATCGAGATACGCGAGCAGAAAATATTGTGAGAACGAAACATTGCCGGGCGCGAGCTGCTTGCAAAGGCGCAGCACAAAGCAGCGCTGCAGTTCCAGAATGATATGGGAAAGCCGTTCTGCATCCGCACGAATTTGATCGGCCGGACTTCGTGCAAACGCGGTGAGGACTCCCGTATTCAAGCCGAGTAAGCTAGAAATGCGCGCATGGCCTGTCAATCCCGTCCACCAGGGGTTTGAGGGTCCAAAAGCGTTTTCTGCCAAAATCGATCAAAGTCGCTGTTCCTATTTTCGGCGAGAACACACGTCGCTAATCCCAGGTTTGGACATCGACAATCGCACCGGCTTTCAGCGACTCGCCCACGGCGACCCGCAACAGCGCATTCGACTGGCTCAAGCCGAAAAGCGCGTGCGATTCCTGGCGCCCGATGGGCACGAATGTTCCGTGGTCGATTCTGCCGCGCACGTAATGCGTACGATCGCCTTCATTCGCAAGATCGACTGTCAATTTTACCTGCGTTTTCGGCAGATCGAGATCGTTCGCGCCCATCATTTTCAAAATCGCGCGACGCACAAACTGCAGAAACGTTACGAATGCCGACACAGGATTTCCCGGCAAACCGAACACAGCGCATCCACCGGCTTCGCCGAAGAGAAATGGTTTGCCCGGTTTGATCGCCACGCGCCATATATCAATCTTGGCTCCAAGCGAGCGCAGTGTTCCCTGGACCAGGTCGTGCTCCCCGACCGAGACACCACCCGCAATGACAAGAACATGATTTCTAATTCCACGCTGGATCGCTTCGATCAATTGTTCCCGGCGATCGGGGCAATGTTCAGCTGATGTCACAGTTGCGTCGCAGCGCTGCAGCAGGGCGCGAAGCAGCATTGAATTGCTGTCGTAGATTTGCCCCTGCTCAAGTTTGTTCCCTGGCATGACGATCTCGTCACCGGTGGAAACGATTGCTGCGCTTACTTCGCCGCCGATCGTCACATCGGCGAAACCCTGCGACGCCAGGAGGGCAATTGTCGCCGGGCGAATGCGCTCGCCGCGTCCGAGGATTTTCTGGCCTTCCGCTAAATCGCAACCGCGTCGTCGAATAAATTCGCCGGGATCGACACTCACTTTCACTACGATCTTGTCGCCTTCGCGCGTCGTGTCTTCCTGCATGACAACCGCGTTTGCGCCGGAGGGTATCGGCGCGCCCGTAAAAATCCGGACGGCTTCGCTTGAAGAAATGCGGAGCTGCCGATCAATGCCAGCCGGCTGCTCGCCGATCACCTTCAATCGCACGCCTTTCCTGGATGAGCTTGCCAGAACGGCGTAGCCATCCATCGCCGAATTATCGAAAGTCGGCAGCGGTAATCGCGCGTGAACATCACGTGCGCTGAAACAGCCCAGCGCATCCGAAACTGGGACCGTTCGTTCCGGCCTGATACTGACCGCTTCCAGAATTCGATTACGCGCTTCTTCCTCGCTGATCATCGCCAATCACTTCAATCAGCAATCAGCGATTGGCAATCAGCAATTCTTCGCGATATTCTCGCTCTGTTTTTTGGTGAGGTGGCTGAGTGGTTGAAAGCAGCGCTTTGCTAAAGCGCCGTAGCCCAAAAGGCTACCGAGGGTTCGAATCCCTCCCTCACCGGTTTGACACTCAGTCGCCCCTTATCCGCTGTTTTCAGCTTTCGCTTCCCGATTAACTATTGATCCACGCGAGGCAATTGTGCCAACGCGCGAGCATTCAATAGTCCACGAAAGCAACTGGGGAGTCCTTGCGATGAATCTGTTTGCGTCAATGTTAATAGCCACCGTTATCTGGCAGCTTTAACCGCCGCTTAGCTCGATTCCTCCACCGGTGCTCACCGCGCCGCGTAGCTTACCTCTTTTGAGTTAATGGGTGCGGATACGTGAATTCTGTGTAGCCAGGCAGTGCGGTGTTGTTAAAGAAATTGACGTTAACTTTGATATTGGATTCGTTCGGGGTGAATTTATTGAATGGCGCACCGTCATTCGTGTTGCCCCACGAATAGCATGGGTCGGCCACTTGATTCCATCCGCGCGGCGGCTTGGGGTTGTCGCCGCTGATAAGCGTGCTCGCACCAGCCCCGGGTTGGTCGATGGACTGCTCAACCTTGTTGATGACGAAGCCATCGCCAACTTTAAACGACAACGTATCAAACACCCCGCTCGCGAAAGTGATGGTGTTCGACGTGTTCGTCTTGATGTATGCGAAGCCGCCAGCGTTGCGCTTGACGGTGTATCCCTTCCATTGGTCGGCTGTCCAAGGCTTGCCGGAGACCGACACAGTGTTCCGACCAACAGCACTTGCTGAGCCTGAATAGAACGGGTTGCCAGCGTTGTTCTTGTCCCATCCGTTCGTTCCGTCCCCACCGCCAAACGGAGTAAAAGAATTGAACATCCGATAAGCGTCCAGATTGAATTGGGCTGCCTCGCCCCCACAATTCGTGATTGTATTATCGTGGAAGAGCGTGCTGCCGCCACGGCTGCCGCCAGGGAATCTGTTAAGGTTGTTGCAACTGATGTTGTTCTTGTAAATCTCAAACGCGCGCGCACTCCGGATACGTCCAGCCGATTCAGTGCCATGATTGGAGAAGATGCCGCCAGACGACGTGTTATGCCTCACCACGACGCGCGCACCGCCAAAACCATCCGTGAAATAGCCTTGGTAGGTCGGGTTTTTGTTAATGAAAGTATTATCCTCAATAAAAAGGAACTGCGATGAACCCCAGTGAGCTGAATCCGCCCAGCTGCCATCGCCGTATGCGCCACCGTTCCAACGCGTGCAATATGGATAAAGAAACTCGATGGTCTTTTGTCCGACGATGATCTGGTTGTGGTCTAGCACGCCGATAACCGTGTCAGTCACAAGGTATCCATTGAGATCATTCCATTTGTTGTGGTCGAATCGGAATTGGCTTCCGTCCGTGTTGCTTCCGTCAATGTGAATAATGCCGACTGGAGCGTTTGCGGTTGGTGTCCGACCGCCATCGCGAAATTCAATTCCGGTGATGCGGGTAAGCTTATTTGCGATCAATTGGACGTTTATTAACTGCGTTCCATTAACGGCGTCCTTGATAATGGTCTGTCCACTGCCTGCGCCCTTTAGGGTGATCGACTTGCTGATTGTTACCTTTGTTCTCCACGTAAAAGTGCCGGCGGGAATGGTGATTGTGTCGCCGTTTAGCACTTGATTATGCAAACCCTGCACACTGGCCGCCGATCCGTCCGACTGATAGACCGCAGCCAGCGCGGCAAAGCCGTTCCAGATCCCGATCACGATGGCGCTTCTGCAGAGCGCGTTGAATTTACCTATGTTTCTCCCTTTCATTGTTTCTCCTCCTTGTTTTTCCCTTGAATTGTTTCTCTCCCCAATCGAGCGAATGTCTCGATTGACGCCTATGTCATCATATGCCGACAATGATGTCAACTATACTCTTAAAGATTTTTTAGCCCGTAATGAATTGTTGAGGCGACCCCGACCAGTCTGCATGCTTGGGAGATTTTTGCGTTCGATGCAAAAAATGACGCAACTTCCGGCTGGCATTTCCGTATGTGTTAGTATGAGGAAGTCGGAGACCATCCGGAAACTGGCCAACAACAAAAAGGATGCCCGCCTGACGATTCGAATTCCCAGAGAATTAAAGGACAAGATCGAGGGGATCGATCGACTCTATGGCGTCGCATTGCCCAAGATTGCGAACGAATGCCTCAAGGCATTTTGCGAGTACGTTGAGCAAAAGAAGCAGACGCCAACCTTCCCCCTCAGCATTGGTCCTAGCGAGAAGGCGCCTACGCACGTTACGGTTCGCAGGCGCTGAAGAATTCAAAACGGTCACCGACGCGCCCCACGCCGTAGCCTCTGGAGCCGCGGTATCTTGAGGCGAAGCCTGGTTGGCGAAGGCGGATTGAGCGTTTAAACTCCTGTGTGCGCACTGAATCGACGCAGATCCAAAACTTTATCGACGGCCAATTCGTCGAACCAGCCGGCGGGAAGTACCTGGACAACATCGAACCTGCGACCGGCAAACCGTATTCTCAAGTCGCCGATAGCGACGTGCGTGACGTCGAAGCGGCTGTCGTGGCCGCAGAGGAAGCGTTTGTCGAGTGGTCTAAAAAATCCGCGGCAGAGCGATCGAAATTTCTGCTCAGGATCGCCGACCTGATTGAACGCGATCTGGAAAAACTCGCGCGTGCTGAATCGATCGACACAGGTAAGCCGCTTTTACTTGCGCGTAGCCTGGATATTCCGCGCGCCGCAAGCAATTTCCGTTTCTTTGCGACCGCCATCCTGCATACGGAATCCGAAGCGCATATCACGGACAATGTCGCTTTCAACTACACGTTGCGACAGCCGCGTGGCATCGCTGGACTCATATCTCCGTGGAATCTCCCTCTCTACTTATTGAGCTGGAAAATTGCGCCAGCCATCGCAGTCGGAAATACAGCTATCGCGAAGCCGAGCGAGCTTACGCCGATGACAGCTTACATGCTTTGCGAGATCGCGCGCGAAGCCGGTTTGCCAAACGGCGTTCTAAACGTCGTGCACGGCACCGGCCCAAATGTCGGTGCGGCGATCACCGCGCACCCGAAGATCAACACCATCTCGTTTACAGGTGGCACAGTCACTGGTCGTAAAGTAGCCGAAGCCTGCGCGCCGTTGTTCAAAAAAGTTTCGCTCGAGCTCGGCGGGAAAAACCCAAACATCATCTTTGCCGATGCGGATCTCGACGCCGCAATTTCAGGAAGCGTACGTTCTTCGTTCGCCAACCAGGGACAGATTTGCTTGTGTGGGTCGCGGGTGTTTGTCGAGCGGTCCGCATACAAAGATTTCGTCCAGCGCTTCATCGAGACGGCGTCGCAACTTAAAATGGGCGATCCGCTCGATGAGAAAACGGACCAGGGTGCGATCGCAAGCGAGACACAGCTCGAGAAGATCAAGTTCTATGTCGACCTTGCACAGAAGGAAGGCGGCAAGATCGCGCTCGGTGGTAAACCGCCGGAATCGATCAACGAGCGTTGCCGTGATGGTTATTTCTTCCAGCCTACAGTCATCACCGACTTGCAGGTGTCATGCCGCACAAATCGCGAAGAGATCTTCGGGCCGGTGGTCACGATCACGCCGTTCGACAACGAAGAGGATGTGATCGCGTATGCGAACGATTGCGACTATGGCCTGGCCTCAAGCGTTTGGACACAAAACCTGACTCGCGCCCATCGTGTCGCAGAGCAAATAAACACCGGCACGGTTTGGGTGAATTGCTGGCTTCTGCGCGACCTGCGCGTCCCCTTTGGCGGAATGAAACAAAGCGGAGTCGGCCGTGAGGGCGGTGAAGCAGCGTTGCGGTTCTTCACCGAGCCCAAAAACGTCTGCATCGCGAAATAGGTATGCTTCTCGATGCGATTCACGGTTTCATCCGCGTGATCAACGAAACGAAGTAGTTGATCGTTAATCGAGAACTGTTGATTGTTCCGACATGTGCCGAGCCATCAAAACACTTCATAACTTCAGTCCACCTGCGACGAGGGATGAAATTCGCGCTTCGTCGCTTCAGTTCGTCCGCAAACTGAGCGGTTTCACGAAACCTTCCAAGGTAAACGAGGCAGCTTTCAATCGTGCCGTCGATGATGTCGCTCACGCCGCACAACATTTGCTCGATTCTCTTGTGACCACCGCGCCGCCGCGCGATCGCGTAGTCGAGGCGACGAAAGCACGCGCGCGATCCGCGAAGCGCTTCGGTTCTCCGCAGGCCATCGCGATCGGTCATAGTCATAATTGAGAAAATGGCTGCGTCATTTAGCGGCTGCGCGCGCCGCGATTCGCTACGAGGTCGCAGCCGCGCCGATGACGATGTCCAGAGGTAGTTGTTGAGAGCCAGAACACTGGCGTTTCTGTTTGCATTTACGTCGGATGACGTGATGGCGGGTCTATCCTTCCTGAAAACGGCACGTGCAATCGATGGCAAGCGCATTGCAATCGCAGGCCATTGCTTCGGGGGTCAACTAACATTGCTCGCTGCCGAACGAGACAACGTGATTCGTGCTGTGGTGTCGCTTCCTTTATCTTGCGATCCCTCAGTGGGAGCACGATCTGTTTGGATTTCTTGATGAACATGTCAAACACTAACAGCACGAGCAAATAATCATGAGTACGCTAGTCAAGCTGCTCCGATTGCTAATTCTGGGTGCAATTTTCGTGGCAGCTCCGACTTTCACGTGTCGCGGCGAGGACCAGATTCCAAAGCTCAATTACGAGGCAGTTCCCGATTTCTTTCAGTTGCCTGCCGGCGAACATTTCGTCGAAGTCGCTGGCGTGGCGGTGAATTCCAAAGGCCATGTCTATGTATTTCATCGCGGCAAACACCCGTTGATGGAGTTTGACGCTAACGGGAAATATCTGCGCAGTATCGCAGATGATCTTTTTGTCACTGCTCATACGGTGCGGGTGGACGCCGAGGACAACATTTGGACGACGGACGTCGGCTCGCACGTGGTTCTGAAGCTTAGTCCCGAGGGCCAGGTGTTATTGTCGTTAGGCCGAATGCGCATACCGGGCGATGACGTTGGGCACTTTAATCAACCGACCGACGTCGCTTTCGACCGCGAAGGAAACATTTACGTCGCTGATGGCGAAGGGAATTCGCGCGTGTTGAAGTTTAATAAATATGGCAACAAGCTTCTCGGCTGGGGAATGAAAGGCAGCGGGCCGGGGCAATTCGATCTTCCGCACTCTATCGCCGTCGATGGCGATCTGGTCTACGTGGGCGACCACGAAAACGGACGTATCCAGATATTCGACTTGAATGGTCGTTACCTCCGCGAATGGAAGGTCGGTCACCCGTTTGGCTTATTCATAACGCCTGATCATTTTATCTACATGTCCGATGCGATCGGTGGCCGGATTCTAAAAATCAATCGCGACGGCAAGGTGATCGGCGTGTTTGAGGGGCCGCCACCGGATAAGGGACGGCATTTTGACCCGCATTCGCTTGCAGTCGATAAGGACAAATCCATTTTCACGGCGGAAGTGCTGCCATGGCGCGCACAGAAGTTACTTGCCAAGTGAATGAGCGAAACGTTCCAAAGCTCTCGCGCGTCCAAACCGGTTCGCGGGTCAGCGTGCCTAGCGAGTTGGCGATATGAAGTCGCAAAACATACCGTTTGATTCCACGCGCATAGCCTGCGGCGGGTTCGGATCATGCTCGCCGTTTAGGCGGCGACCTTCACCGACCAGATCGTGATCGGAGCCGAGCATGGCATCACCAACGATTAGCGGCGCAAATTTGCGCACGGCCTTTGTCCTGCTGCTAGTGATCGCGGTCAGCGTTTTGTTCCTGGCCGTCGCATGGCCGTTTCTTGAACCGCTTCTTCTCGGCGCTTTGCTGGCTGGATTATTCCACCCGCTGTATCGCTGGATTACACGGCTGGTGGGCCGTCGCCAATCGCTCGGCGCAGTACTCGCCTTGCTGGTGTTGTTCATTCTGGTCCTTGGCCCGGTGACCGCATTTCTGGGAATCGTCGTGCAACAGGCCCTGACCATAAGTGACCAAGCCATTCCGTGGCTTCGCCAACACTTGGGCGCGGCGAGCACGTTCAACCTGCATGATTGGCTGGTACAAAGATTCCCCGCACTGGCCGATTACGTCCCAAGCCAGGAGCAATTGCTGCAACATATCGGAACGGCTGCCAAATCCGCAGGCGCTTTTCTCGTCACAGTCCTCTCGCGCATGACCGCCACGACAGCCGCGTTCATTCTCAATTTGTTTGTGATGCTTTACGCCATGTTTTTCTTCTTTAAAGACGGCCAAAAAATTCTCGAACGGATTTTTTATTACCTTCCGCTGAGTGATGAGGATGAGGCACGAATGCTCGCCCGATTCAGTTCGATCACGCGAGCGACCATCAAAGGCACTGTCGTAATCGGGATCATCCAAGGCACGCTGGCGGGAATCGCCTTTTGGATGGCGGGGATCCAAGGGGCGGCGTTCTGGGGAACGATCATGACGATACTTTCGATCGTGCCCGGCATCGGCGCAGCTCTGGTGTGGGTGCCGGCGGTCATCATTCTATTTATTAACGGTCAATATGTGGCGGCGACGTTGCTCCTGGCTTGGTGCGCCGCGGTCGTCGGCACCATCGACAACTTTCTGCGCCCAGCCCTTGTCGGCAGAGACGCGAAGATGCCGGATCTTCTCATTCTGATCGGCACTCTTGGCGGGTTGTTCCTCTTCGGTCCAATCGGATTTATTGTCGGACCAATCGTCTGTGGGCTCTTTCTGACGGTGTGGGACATTTATGGCGCCACGTTCAAGGAAGTCCTGCCACCAGTAAAGAGCTTCCAGACATCGGACCCAAATGCCTTTGCAACCACGACCCGAGAATCTTCGCGTCGCTAATTGTGCGAAAGTATGATTGCTCAGTCTTGTCTGTTAATCGAAAATCGGCCGTGGGTTTAATCCGTATTCCGATAACGAGAAAATGAGTAAAACGTTCGAAAGCTCTCGCGCACCTGAACCGGTTGGCGCTTTTCCGCACGCAAAACACGTGGGGAATCTTTTGTTTCTCTCCGGCATCGGTCCGCGCAAACGCAGCAGCAAGGAAATTCCCGGCGTGACGCTCGATTCGGCTGGCAACATCGCGAGCTACGATATCGAAACGCAATGTCGCGCCGTGTTTGAAAATGTGCGCCTCGTGCTGGAAGACGCCGGGGCGAGCTGGAACGACATTGTCGATGTCACTGTGTTTCTAACAGACATGAAAAAGGATTTTCCAATCTACAATAAGCTTTACGGACAGTATTTCTCTGGCGAGGGCAAACCAAATCCAACGCGCACGACGATTCAGGTCGGCGCGTTGCCGACGCCGATTGCGATCGAGCTCAAGGTGATTGCGGCAACAGCATAAGCACGCACTCTCCTTGCTGTCATTCCGAGCGAAGTCGCCTGCCAAGCCGTAGCTTTATGCGAAGGTCTGGAGCAATCTCTCCGATTTTCGATTACGATCACGAGCATGAGCAAGAGCACGACTAAGAGGAATCCATTTCGCATTCTTGCTGCTGACCACACGGGAATCACGGTTTCGAACCTTGAGCGCTCACTCGCATTTTGGCGCGACGTGCTCGGCTTTGAGCTCTCACATACCGCGCATCAAACTGGTGAAATGGCCAGTGAGATCACCGGCGTTGCAGGGGCTGAGATCAAGCTGGCGGTCTTGAAAGCACCGGGTGGTCACAAGGTCGAATTGCTGGAATATCTGGGGCCCCCGGAGCGTAAGCGACATCTCAATCTGCAGCCCTGCGACATCGGTTCTGTGCACGTTGCGCTCATCGTCGATGATCTCGACGCGATTTTGAGCACGATCAAAGCGTCCGGTTGGAAAGCTGCTGGTAAACCGCAAACTCTTCAATCCGGTCCAAACGCCGGAAAGCGCGTCGTATACGTCCGCGATCCAGACGGCACGACCATCGAATTCATGCAGCAACCAAGTCATGCAGCAACCAAGAACAGTTGATAGTCGAGAGTTGATAGTTGATAACTTGAGGCTCATCGCGCTGTGTCTGAATTGAGCATTGAGAACTGAATCTTGTTCTAATCGATCATGACTTTTTCGGCTGACGAGCATTTCGCATCGCAACTCGATTCTGAAGACGCGCTGCGCGTTTTCCGCGACAAATTTTATCTTCCGCTTGGAAAGGATGGCAACCCCCTGATCTATTTTGCCGGCAATTCGTTAGGCCTGATGCCGAAGACAGCACGGGCGATTGTCGAAGAAGAATTAGATAACTGGGCGAAGCTCGGTGTCGATGCGCATCACGCGACCGGAACGCCGTGGTACACGTATCATGAGGCACTGCGCGAGCCGACCGCACGGCTTGTTGGCGCGAAACCGCTGGAGGTGATCTGCATGAATAGCCTCACGGTAAACCTCCATCTGATGATGGCCACTTTTTATCGGCCGACGACGTCGCGCTTCAAGATCTTGATGGAGGAGCCAGCGTTTCCTTCCGACACATACGCGGTCAAAACGCAGATCGTGCACCATAGGCTCGATCCAAGAGACGCGCTTATTCTCGCCCGGCCGCGTAAGAACGAGTTCACAATTAGGACAGAAGACATCATTGATCTGATCGAGAAGGACGCCGAGCAACTCGCACTAGTGATGCTCGCGGGAGTGAATTTTTTCACGGGTCAATTGTTTGATATCGAGAGAATCACGGCCGCGGCGCACGCCCACGGCATTGTCGTTGGGTTCGATCTTGCCCACGCCGCCGGGAACGTGCCTCTAACATTGCACGATTGGAATGTCGATTTTGCTGTCTGGTGTTCGTATAAATATTTAAACGCAGGTCCCGGCGCAGTCGCAGGCGCATTCGTGCACGAGCGACACGCGACTAACACGAAATTGCCGCGACTCGCCGGCTGGTTCGGCAACGATCCGAACACGCGATTCCGATTACATCTAGAGCCAGAATTTATCCCGGTTGCGTCGGCCGACGGCTGGCAAATCAGCAACCCACCGATCCTGTCAATGGCGCCGTTGCGCGCTTCACTCGCGATCTTTGATAAAGCGGGAATGGAACACCTGCGCGCAAAGTCGAAAAGGCTTACCGGCTACCTCGAATTCCTCTTATCGGAAATTGGATCGAAAAAATTTACCGTCATCACGCCGCGCAGTCCTGATGAGCGGGGTTGTCAGTTGTCGATCCTCGCACATGACCATCCAAAGGAATTATTGAAGGAGCTGGAAACCGCCGGTGTGAAATGCGATTTTCGCGAACCAAACGTCATCCGCGTTGCCCCTACTCCACTCTACAACACATTCCAAGAAGTCTGGCGTATCGCGAAGATTCTGGCTCAGCACCAATAGTTGCCCGGTCGATTACCAACCTCTCTATAGATTCTTACGTTGAAGGGCCACGGCAAACGGGTGCAGCTCCGCCGTCATCAATCCACCCGCTAACGCTGGATCTTCCTGCATGAACTTTTTCGCTGCGTCTTCATCGGCCGCCTCAAAAATGGCGATGCCAAATGTCTTGTCGCCCGGTTCTGATGTCCGCCCCGCAAGAATCAATTGACCAGACTTAGTCGCGTCCTGAAACCGGGCGAAATGCCGCTGGAGCGCGGCGTTATCGTCTTTCGTCCAAGCTGAATCCGCATACAGCCGCGGAACCAGCCGCAGTACGTAGATAAACTGCTTTGGCTTCGCTGCCTTTGGTTCTTGCGCGTTCAGCGAATGTAGAATTGTGAAAATGCAAGCCAGTGAAATGAATAGTTGGCGGGATCGGTTTTTCATGTGTGATCGGTGACGGTGTGCCCTTGGGACGGTTTTTGCGAGCTTTCTTTGCCTTCGATTCTAATTTCCTGACCGTAACCCAGTACGTTCTAGCTGGGTGCAACCAAGGATCAGGTTATCGTTGCAATTCCGGTCAAAAGATGCGAAAAGCCTGACCGCGAATGAAAATGATATTCCGCGTTCTTTACATTGCTGTATTCCTCGTTCTGATCCATCCGGCCGGGGCCGGGGACGAGAGATCGATCAAGGATTTGGCCAAGGCGCTCACGAAGCTTTCACCTGACGTCGATCCCGCCGAAGCCGAGCAAATATCGTTGTCGGCTCACACGACCGCGCGCAAGCTTGCACGCGAATATCACGTCGTCTTAAACCCCGAGTTTCAAGCCTTCCTGGTCAACGTAGGCGCCCGAAAACGTGGCTGGTGCGGCCATTGGGCAGCCGATATCGGAGCGCGTTTGAGAGAACTCAAGCCAAGAACGCTAGTGCTCCATTGGGGCGTGGCTTACGACCATACGTCGAGCGAGAATAATTGCCTGGTCATAACGGCGCGTAATCAGCCTTTCCAGGACGGCATCATCCTCGATGGCTGGCGGCGGGCTGGCCGATTATTCTGGTGCCCGGTTGTAAAAGACGACGAGTACGAAGTGGAACAGCATTACGGTCATTCCGGGATCACCGCATGGAGAGAGAACATGCAATGGAGCGCCTGGCTGCAGGATTACGAACCGAGCAAGGCGAAGTCGAAAATGGCGACCGCCAACAAAGGCAGTAAAGGCAGCTCTGAACGTGATGAGCGAAGCGGTAACAGCGATACGAGGCAGGCGGTGACACCGTAGGGCGACGCAGACTGATCTGCAGTCCGCCACTCCAAGAGTTTGCCGCTGCAAACGGACTACTTTCGTCAGATGTGCCTCGGAAGGGGCGACACATACATCACGGTTTGAATATCCGTGATATCCGCGTAATCCGCGGTTAAGAATCTTCTGATGCCCGCTAAATTTGTCCTAATTGGCAGCGGTCTCGCCGGCGGATTACTCGCAGCATATCTAGGACGACGCGGATACGATGTCGATCTTTACGAGAGACGGACGGATCCGCGCGAGGGCAATGTTGTCGGCGGACGCTCGATTAATCTGGCGATTTCGACGCGCGGGATTCATGCGCTCGAACAGATTGGGATCGCTGATGAAGCGCTGCGGCACGCGATCCCGATGCGTGGCAGGACGATTCATGATAAATCCGGAGCGTTGCATTTCGCGCCCTATGATGTCGACCCCAAGAAATGCATCAACTCGATCGGGCGCGCTTCGCTTAATACCACGGTAATCGAAGCAGCACAGCGTTACTCGAACGTGCGCGTTCATTTCAATCACAAATGCACCGACGTTGATCCGGCCGAAGCAGTCGGCCATTTAGAAACAGAAACCGGCAAGTTAACCGTCCGTGGCGACGCAGTGATCGGGGTGGATGGCGCGTTCTCCGCGGTGCGCGCTTCGATGCAACGAAACATCAATAATTTCCAATACGACGAAAGTTATCTCGCGCATGGTTACAAAGAGCTGACGATTCCGCCTGCGCCGGATGGGTCTTGGCGACTAGAGAAAAACGCGCTCCACATTTGGCCGCGCAAAAGTTTCATGATGATTGCGCTGCCGAACCCGGATGGCTCGTTCACGTGTACGCTGTTCTGGGAATTCGAAGGACCCCGCAGTTTCGCCACAACAAAAACGGATGACGATGTCCGCCGATTTTTTGATGAAGAATTTCCCGATGCCGTCCCTCTGATGCCGACGCTGCTCGAAGATTTCAAGAACAACCCAACTGGTTCACTTGTAACCATTCGTTGTGGACCGTGGTTTTACCGCGACAGGGTCTGCCTGCTTGGCGATGCGGCCCACGCGGTCGTTCCTTTCTATGGTCAGGGAATGAACGCTGCATTCGAAGATTGTGTGGTGCTCGATGAATGCCTGGAAAAATTTGCCAGCGATCGTGAACGCGCATTCGCGGAATATTTTTCACGTCGAAAAGAGAATGCCGACGCGCTCGCCGACCTGGCGATCAGCAATTTCATTGAGATGCGAGATAAGACCGCCTCGAAAACATTTCGGGCGAAAAAGAAAGTCGATCACCTGCTCGAGGCCGCGTTGCCTGGTATTTATCTGCCGCTTTACACGATGGTCACCTTCACCCGTATCCCATACGCACAAGCAGCACGGCGGGCTCGCCTGCAAGATCGAATTCTTTACCTCGCTCTCGTCACCCTTGTCTTGATCGGAATGCTGGCGCTCGCAGTTTTGCTCGGCCGCTCTCGGTGACAATGAAATCCTGAATTCAATTTGTCGCTCCATAAAACTTGACGGCTTTAAGCCGTCACCGAGCCGCCTTCTTGCGCTTGCGAGTTGCTCGAGTGCGTGCGGAGCCAACACGCTGATGCGCTTCCTGCTCCAAGGTTGTGACGACCATGTTGAAACCCCTGATATCGGCGGGGCTAAGACGACGCACAACAGCGCGTTCCAAGGCGGATAAGTGACGCTGGACGCGTAGCGCCAGCTTTCGCCCTTTTGCCGTTAGTCTCACGACGAACGTGCGACGATCTGTTTCGCCGACTGCGCGCGTAATCAACCCGCGTCGTGCCAGTCGATCGAGAATACTGGTCAAGGTCGATCTCTTGTGTGCGAGGCCACGATGGAGCTCGGCCACGTTGGCCCGGTTGGAATGAGCAAGCAGCGCTAAAATATGCGCTTCCCCCTGGGTCAACCCGCGCTCCCTCAGGTCGTCAAGATAAAGACCGATCCGGTGCGTCGCGCGGTGGACTGGATGAACAAGTCGCAATGACATCGATTGAAAGCGGCTTCAGATCCGGTTCTACCCACGAAGTTCGCGCTTCGCTACTAAAAAGCCGTTCGGGCGAATAGTAAGTGAGTGGAAAATTCTTTTCCAGAAATTGCGGATTTGCATGCACTATGTCTTCGAGACGTTGTCCGCGCTTAGCCGCGTACGCACATGAGAGAATGTGCACCCAAAACAATGTAATGGTCTCATGATATTTTTGCGATTTGCCCACCGCCGCAGCAAACCGGCGCAACGTCTCGCGCATCTTATTGGCAGCTTGCCGTGCCGATGAGGATTCGGCGAGATAGACCCATGCTACATGTAAATGCGAAGCATGATGGAAATCCTTGATCTCGCATCGCTCAACTGCGCGCGTCAATTCCACATCAGTCATGGATGCGACCTTTTGCCAGTGCTTCATTGATGGCCGTTTCCCAATGAATCCGCTGTTCCTCCGACCAATGCGCGTCCAGTTTGACGACCTCCTCATTGCCTTCTGCGGTCAACGCCGAACGCCGATACGTGATCGTTGCTTTGCAGTGCCGTTCGCCGTCAGGGACAACGCGGATCTTGATCTCGTTAACCGTGAACCCCGGTATCATAACTACGTACTCCACCCGACCGTCCGTAATGTCGTATGTAGTCAGTAGCCAGACGCGGTCTCTGCCATGGGCAGTTATCGTAGTAAACACGGCGCCCTCGCGCTGTGCGGCCCGTGTTGGGTGAATGAAACGCGGCGACCAATCTGGCGACCACTCCGCCTCACGTACCGGTCCAAAAAGCGGGGCTACGTCCGCGACCGAGCCGTTCAAAACGATCGTGAAAGATTGCGTCCGCTGTTCCACCGCCGCCGTCCTCGTTTCTCCGGCCAATGCCGCTTGAACCAGCACCAGTGTCAATATGTTACAATAGCTCTTCATTATAATATTACGATATCGTAGTATCCGATATCGTCAATAGGCTAGATTTGGCTACTCGATTTCTTGAGAAGGAAGAATGAGCTGTGCAATAAACGGTGTATGAAAGGACCTTGGACGAAAAAGAAGGTCGATTATTTGCTCGATGAGGCTTTGGGCCGGTAGTCCCAGAAACTTGCAATTCGCTTGAGGCGGGATTAACAAATCATACTATGGCCGACACATTCGTTCCAATGATCAGCTCCGGCGTTGCAGGGCCACTTGGAGTTTTGCATCTGCCGCGCCTCTGGCTCAAGGTTTCCCTTGAAGAGCAGGGCAAACTCGCGCCCGGCTATCCGGGAATTGGTAGAGGGTTTGATGCCATGACTTGTGCTGCGCTCGGACTCGAAGAGCAGGCGGTTAAGGATTATATCAAACAAAACAAACCGACTTATCCGGAATTCGAAGCCTGGGTGAAGAAGAACGCCAAGTCACTTAATCGAGACTCGATTGGAAAACATAATGCCGCGGTGCGTGGTTACATTCACGATGACGAGACGCGCAAGGGCGTTTTGGGGGCATGTGGCCTTGCGGATGACGCTGCGGCTCCGAAAGATGCGGTGAACTTAAACAATCTCGACGATTGGTACGAGTTTCATCGAGCGGTGCTGGCATAAGAGTGTAGCTTCGGCGGTCATCCCCCTTCGCCTAGCTACGGCGCGACAGGTAGGCCGCCGCTGCAGGACATGTAATCGGGGTGCTCGGCAACAGGCGCCACGATTACCGCATTGACGCGAACGTGGGCGGCGTGGACCATTCTCAAATGCCATCGACGCAGACCAACGTATTACCAGCATTTCGCAAAACAACTGAGACATTCACGGTTGGCGCCAAGACATTGCCACAACGCTATTTTGTTTCCCCGGAGATTTTTGCGCAGGAACAACGGGCGATTTTTTCCGAGCAATGGATTTTGGTTGGGCATCACGGTCAGATCCCAAAAGCGGGTGATTACTTTATCTCGGAAGTTGCCGGCGAAAGTTTGATCATTGTCCGCGACAAACGCGGGGCGATCCATGGGTTTTACAACGTGTGTCGCCACCGTGGAAGTCGACTAATCGAAGACAGGAACGGACAGTCTGCGGCAATTCAATGTCCTTATCACGCGTGGACGTATGCGCTCGATGGGCGGTTGATCGGTGCTCCCCACATGGACGAAGTGTCAGGTTTTGATAAGACTGATTATTCACTGCACGCGGTGAACCTTGCGTTATGGGAAGGATTCATCTTTGTGAATCTGGCGGACGCCTCGACATCCCGACTCAATCGGGATTACATCTCACTGGACAAATGGTTCGCTCCGCTAGCTGGAAAATTTTCCCGCTGGAACCTGTCAGAGCTGCGCTCGGCGAAACGAACTGAGTACGACGTACGGGCGAATTGGAAATTGATCTTTGAAAATTATTCCGAGTGTTATCACTGCTTGGGGGTGCATCCGGAGCTTTCGAAAATCTCACCCTCTGATTCGGCCGAGAATGACCTGACTGAAGGACCGTTTCTCGGTGGATTCATGCAGATCGCGAAAGGTAAGAGCCTGACCATGAGCGGAAACGCCTGCGCCTTGCCGATACACTCTTTCGGGGAGCGCGATTTTCAGCATGTTTTTTATTACTCGATTTTTCCCAATATGCTGCTGAGTCTGCATCCGGATTATGTGATGGTGCATCAACTTCGGCCGCAGTCATCGGAGCGGACGCTGATCTCCTGTGACTGGTTGTTCAATCCGGAAGCGTTCAAGCGCGGCGATTTTGAACCCGATGATGCGGTCGCGTTTTGGGACATGGTCAACAAACAGGATTGGCACGTGTGCGAGTTGAGCCAGCAAGGTATCGCCTCGCGTGCGTATGGATCCGGGCCGTACTCGGCGCGGGAAAGCATTCCGGCGGCGTGGGACCGAGAATACTTGCGTCACGTTTCGTAGCACACGTGATTCGTTGAAGCGTTGAACTGTTAAAGCGGGAGCGACAGTAAACGTCCAACGCTCAACCAAGGAGAAACGGGCTTTCTCATCCAGCATCCAGCATCTAGTGTCCAGTATCCGAAGTTATGTCGCCGCCGCTCACGTACGCTACCTACCTTGATCTGGAGAAGCTGCTGACGCTTCAGAAACCGCGCTCAAGTCCGCCGGAACACGATGAAACGCTCTTCATCATCATTCATCAAACTTATGAGCTGTGGTTTAAACAGCTGCTCCATGAGTTCGAAAAACTAAAGAGAGACTTTTCCGCGGGCGATCTCTTCGGCGCGATTCACACATTCAAACGTGTGCGCACAATCATGAAGGTCCTCGTCGCCCAGGTGGACATTCTTGAAACAATGACGCCTTCGTCGTTCTCAAGTTTTCGAGACCGGCTTGAGACAGCGTCCGGCTTTCAATCCGTGCAGTTTCGAGAAATCGAGTTCGCGCTGGGATACAAACGCGCGTCGACGCTGCATTATTTGAAACCGAATTTTCCAGGGTACGATCGGCTACAGAAACTGCTCGGCGAACGCAGTGTGGTCGACCATTTCTATGATTTTCTTGCCACGCACGGCGCGCAGATTCCTCCAGACTTAAAGAATCGCGACGTGACCAAACCAAATGAGCCCGATGAGCGCGTCCAAGAGGAAATTCTGCGGCTGTACAAGAATTCGCCTGAATGTTCGATTCTCTTTGAATTGATGACCGATTTTGACGAAGGACTCCAGGAGTGGCGTTACCGGCATATCAAATTGGTGGAGCGAACCATTGGAGCGAAGAAAGGCACCGGCGGATCACCGGGGGTCCCGTTTTTAAAGGAATCATTGTTTAGGCCCGTGTTTCACGATTTGTGGGCGATCAGGCACGCAATGTGATGAGGATCAAATAAGCGCCCAACGTTCAACGTCGAACTCAGAGCCTGAGAAATTCGCGAGCGGTGCCGGAGAGCAGTTGCGCTTTCTCTTCGGCTGAAAAATCCGCCAATTCGATCAGCTGACCCGATTTGGCCTCACCTAAGGGAAAAGGATAATCGGAGCCGAGCGCGACGCGTTGCGTACCAAACAGCTTGAGTAGAATTTTCAAAGCCTCGGTATCGTGAACAAGTGAATCGACGTAAAACCGCGCAGGCTTCTCGTCAGTCGCCAGGTACCTTCGAGGATTGATCTTGTTATCAATCGCGACCAAATCGGGGCGAACATGAAAGGCGTGGTCGATGCGACCGATGGTGAACGGGAATGCGCCGCCACCGTGGGCGAAAGCGACGCGTAACTTTGGAAATCGCTCAAAAACGCCGCCGAAGATCATCGAACAAATCGCAAGACACGTTTCAGCCGGCATGCCGACAAGCCAGGGGAGCCAGTACTTCGGCATGCGCTCCTTGCCCATCATATCCCACGGATGAACAAACATGGCGGCGTTCAATTGCTCCGCTGTTTTCCAAACAACATCGAGCGATCGATGATCGAGGTTCCGGCAGTCTGAGCCGTGACAATGTTTGTTGGGATCGATATGTGTGCCGATTTCGACCCCACGCAAACCGAGCTCGCGTATGCAACGCTCAAGTTCCTGCGCGGCAAGGTCCGCGTCTTGCAATGGAATCGTTCCCAGACCGACGAAGCGATTTGGATGTTCGCTGACGACTTCTGCGATGTGATCGTTTAAGAACCGTGAAAGATCGAGCGCGTCCTTGGGCTTCGCCCAATAACTAAACATCACCGGCACGGTGGAGAGCACCTGCATTGAAACGCCGGCAGCGTCCATCTCTTCGATCCGGCGCTTCGGGTCCCAAACGTTGTCCCTTATCTCGCGGAAGAGCCGGTTTCCAATCATCATCCGAGCGCAGCAGGGCTTGTAATGATCAAGCCTGACGAACCCGCTGTAACCGTACTTCGCGTCGAGATCCGGCCAATCGCGCGGCAGAATGTGAGTGTGGAGGTCAATCTTCACGCGTTGAATTGTAGGGCGTTTCTATGAAACGCCAATCGAACGGCGTCTGACACAGACGCCCTACAAGGCCTGCATCGGCTGCGCTTTTTCCACTTTCTTACCGCATTTTTTGCAGGTACGGCGCGCATCGTCATTCCAAAAATCGAGCATTGCCTGGCTGAAATGCTCAACGATATCTGCACAGTCGAAATGGATGTCTTCCACTAACGCGCCGCAATTCTCGCAGTAAAAAACAACGTGCTCTTTCTTCCCGGGCGGGCGGCGGCGTTCGACCACAACACCAATTGTATCCGGCGGCCGCTGCGGGGAGTGCGGCACGTTCGGCGGAATGAAAAATGTTTCGCCTTCTCTGACGATATGGTCGACGATACGGTCGCATTCGCGGACACGGACCTTGATGTCGCCTTTTAACTGGTAGAAATACTCCTCCGAATCGACGAGGTGAAAATCGTTCCGCGCGTTGGGTCCCTTGATCACCATCACGAAAAAATCACGGCCATCGTAGAGATAACGATTGCTTACCGGCGGCTTGAATTTTTCGCGATTTTTTTCGATCCAATTCTCCAAATTAATCGGCGGTTCCACAGTCTGCATCACGCAGAGCGTATTGGGTCAAAAGCACATCGTCAAACACTGTAGCCAGGCGCCTTATGGCGCGTACTCGAGAAGGCCCCGGAGACGGCGCACAGGGCCGTTGCTACAAATGCCCGGCAGTGCCGCATAATTTCAGTTGATGCGGCCTAACCAAATGCGCATAAATATGCGCCTCCATGAATCTCGGCTGTTTGGTCCGCATCGCAGGCGCAGGCCTGATCGCCCTAATCATTTGCGGTTGCGAGACTTTTCCAGAGGGTCCCTTTCCTCGCGCCATGG
>JBKPOB010000008.1:0-7328 GCA_046732875.1 Verrucomicrobiota bacterium
GTCCGGAATTCACATTGCGTTACAACGAATACCGCGCGGCCCAGATCAATGGTTCTGCCGCACCTGGTTATAGCTCGTACCAGGCGATGAACGCGCTCGAAGAAACTTTTCGCCAAACAATGCCGCGCGAAATGGGCTATGACTATCTTGGCCTGTCGTTTCAGGAAAAGAAAGCGCAGCAGGGCGTATCCCCGACTGTGGTGTTCGGAATGTCGCTCATTTTCGTGTTCCTGATCCTCGCTGCACTTTATGAGAGCTGGTCGCTGCCCTTCAGTGTGCTACTCGGAACACCGGTCGCGGTGTTCGGTGCGTTTGCGACGCTCTGGCTACGCGGAATACAAAACAATATTTTCGCGCAAATTGGTCTAATCATGCTAATCGGCCTGGCAGCGAAAAACGCAATCCTTATCGTCGAATTTGCAAAGGACGAATACGAGAAGGGCAAGCCGCTGATTGATGCCGCGCTCGAAGGCGCGCGCCTGCGTCTGCGGCCGATTCTGATGACCTCCTTTGCTTTTATCTTCGGCCTTCTGCCGCTTTGGTTTGCCACGGGCTCAGGTGCTGTCGCCCGCCGTGTCCTCGGCTCAACCGTGATTGGAGGAATGATCGCCGCAACCGCTATCGCGACTTTCCTTATTCCAGTGACGTTCTACGTCATTGAGCGGCTCTTCGCCGGGCGCAGAGAAAAAACGACCGCGCCGCAAGTTAGCCAAACCAAGCCTCAGCCAGAGCCTGCAAGTTAACGCTATGTCTGTAATCGGGTGGTCACGGGTAGATGCGACGCGATTTCGGCCTTTATCTCGAATGAGGGATTAAGGATAACCTCGCGAGCGGTAGTAGAAAATCCTGCAAACGCAAAATGGCGACGCGTTCTCGTGCGGATCTATCTTGCTATATGAACACAAGCGAGTTCGCGTCCGATGACCTTCCAATTGCAGTCTCAAACCGCCGATCACTTCCGCTTCGCACCCTGATGGTCTGTTTCACAATCTGGCTCATTGCAACCGAGGTTCTCATCTTCGATCAGATAAAATTTAACATCAGAACCGAGCTAATCGAGCAAACCACACAGGCGCTTCGTGGACCGCAGCTGTCGGTTCCAACAGAACGGCCGTCCAATATCCCAGGCAAGGCAAAAATGCAGAAACTGTGAAATCACCTCCTGCGCGTCGGCGCCACAGGAACATTATCTCTTTTGGGATACCCAAAAATCTCTCGCACGCGCACTGGCGGGAGATTCGATCCAATTTGAACGTCAAAAAAGAGGGCCTGATGCGAAATTGATAGGGCGACCGATATGAAAATTGGGATAATTGGAGCAGGCAACATCGGCGGCACTCTCACTCGTCGTTTCACTGCGCTTGGACACAAAGTTTTCGTCGCAAACTCGAGAGGACCCGAAACGCTGACCGACTTGGCGGCCGAGACCGGCGCAACTCCGGTCACAGTCGAGCAAGCAGCTCAGGCTGGTGAGGTAGTTATTGTGACGATCCCGCTAGGGAACGTTCCATCCTTGCCAGCCAATTTGTTCGCAAAGACACCCAGGAGCGTGGTCGTGGTCGACACGGGTAATTATTACCCGCAGCAACGTGACGGTCGCATTGACGGAATCGAAGATGGATTGACCGAGAGTCAATGGGTCGAAAAGCAACTAGGCCGGCCAGTAGTCAAAGCGTTCAACAATATTTATGCCGAGCACCTCTACGAATTGGGGCGGTCGGCGGGCAGCCCCGGGCGTATTGCCTTGCCGGTCGCGGGCGATGACCCTGCAGCGAAGGCGGTTGTGTTGCGGCTAATCGACGAGCTTGGATTCGACGGCGTAGATGCTGGTGGACTCGACGAATCGTGGCGGCAACAACCTGACACGCCCGTTTACGCCACAGATCTCGACGCCGACGGTGTGCGACGTGCTCTGGCGAAAGCGAGCAAGGAGCGCAAACCCGAGTGGCGCGCTACTCCTCGCAGTCCCGGCACGTACGAAAACCCGGCGTAACTAGCATGAGTACAATCAAGAGTAAGAGGTAGAGGAAGACTAAGGACGTACACATATGAGCAGGACTATTGAGGCCATTAAGCATCACATGGGACCTACTAGATCAGCTCCGGCGGTCAGTGTTCAAAAGAGACCTGCCACAAAGAGTGGAACGTTTGCAATCGGCGGCGACCTTCCCGTTCACCGCCTGGGCTATGGTGCAATGCAACTGACAGGTCCCGGCGTTTGGGGCGAGCCAGCTGATCGAGCCCAAGCAATCGCCGTCTTACGCCGCGCTGTCGAGCTTGGCATCAATCTCATAGACACAGCAGATTCCTATGGACCCCATATCAGTGAAGAACTGATTCGCGAGGCACTTCATCCTTACCCAAAAGAACTTGTTATCGCCACAAAAGCCGGCCTTACCCGACCTGGTCCCAGCAGGTGGGTTCCACTGGGCAGACCCGATTATCTGCGACAGCAATGTGAGTTGAGCTTGCGACGGTTAGGTGTCGAGCGTATCGATTTGTTCCAATTGCATCGTATCGATCCGAAGGTTCCGGCTGACGATCAATTTGGAGTGCTGCGAGATCTCCAGAAGGAAGGCAAGATCCGCCATATTGGTCTTTCGGAAGTCAACGTCGCCGAGATCGAAGCAGCGAGACGCATCGTACCAATCGCCACCGTGCAAAATCAATATAATCTTGCGAACCGCAATTCCGAAGACGTCTTGGAGTACTGCACGCGTGAAACCATCGGCTTTATTCCTTGGTTTCCACTCGCGACCGGCGACCTTGCGAAGCCTCACAGCGCATTAAGGAGAATAGCCAGGGAGCTGAGCGCGCAGCCTGCCCAGGTAGTTCTGGCGTGGTTACTCAAGAAATCTCCTGTGATCCTGCCAATCCCGGGAACTTCAAAGGTAAAACATCTCGAAGAAAACACTGCGGCGGCTCTCCTCGATCTTGATGATTCGACGATGGAAGAGTTAGCCAACGCACGACGAAACCCCGAATGACGACTGACAAAGACAAGGCGAATACTGGGATGACCAACGGAAGTCGGACCCGCCTCTTCCAACTCCAACAGGAAATTCATGACGCTCTTCGCGTTCAACATCCAGACTGGGTTGAGCCCGACGGAGATTGTCCTACCTGCGAGTCTTACGAATCTCGTCTTGCAGAGCTCCTGGGCCTATCTTCACCAAGGGAACCGCACTAGGCGGATTGGTTAACTAAGCTGTTAAGATGTCAACAAACAAAATGTATGAAAACGAATGCTAAAAAGCTTGATGGAAAAGTTGCGATTGTAACCGGCGCATCAAAAGGAATTGGTGCCGCAATTGCGAAACACCTTGCCGCCGAGGGCGCGGCAGTAGTGGTTAACTACTCCTCCAGCAAGGAAGGAGCCGATCGCGTCGTAGACGAAATCGCAAAACAGGGTGGAAACGCGCTCGCAGTGCGGGCGAATCTCGCTAAGAAAGCTGAAATCGAACGTCTTTTTTCCGAAACCAAGCAGGCGTTTGGCAGGCTTGATATCCTTGTTAACAACGCTGGTATCTACGAGTTTCTTCCGCTGGAGAACATTACGGAGGAGCATTTCCACAAACACTTTGATCTGAATGTGCTTGGTTTGCTCCTAGCAATCCAGCAAGCAATGAAGTACTTCGGCCCCGAAGGCGGAAGTGTTATTAACATTAGCTCCAGCGCCAGCACGTCGGCGCCGGCCAGCGCATCGGTTTACAGCGCGACCAAAGCAGCCGTGGATACGATCACCAAATCGCTTGCCCAAGAACTGGGACCGCGCAATGTCCGCGTCAACGCCATTAACCCGGGTATGGTGGAAACCGAAGGCCTACACGAGGCAGGCTTCGTTGGAAGCGATTTTCAAAAATTGTTTGAATCACAAAGTCCTCTCGGACGGATCGGCCAGCCGAACGACATCGCTCCGGCTGTTGCTTTTCTTGCTTCAGCAGATGCAGGCTGGATCACTGGCGAAACGCTGATCGTCTCCGGCGGCTATCGCTAGGGGACTGTAGCGGCGGTCCATGACCGCTGACGACTTCGAGCCTTCCCTAGTGAAAACGGCGCTCACCAGAGCGCCGCGACAGCACAAACTGCTGGCTTTATGCAACTGGTTGCGACTGCGTTCTCACTCGAAAGAGGGAGCATCTAACAACTCTTCGGTGGCATCACAAAATCCCACACACGCGCATTAGCCGGAACGGAATCGTCATCGACACTTCAAGCCATGAAAGCGATTCACTCCCTTGATCCATTAATACCACAAGAAGCATCCGGCCGCTCAACGGTTGCAGTCCCGACCACACACTGGCGTCTGCGACGAAAAGATTCGCTTCCGTTGCGTGAGGCTATTCCGCTTTGGTTCGCCATTTCCAGTCCGTTGATCGGTTTAATAATTGGGTTCCTTGGTGCCTGGTTCGTCACCTGGCTAACCAGCTAGGAAATCCACAGAATAACAACCTCATCGAAAAACTATGAACAAGGTAATAGAGGTAGACTTCCTGCCCCGGGAAACAGAAGTCGCTTTCTCCTGGCTGGATTCAATTGAGGATTCCGCGCGGCGGATCCTGATTGTTGACAACGACAAGAATACTACTCATCTGGTCAAAATTCTTCTCGAAAAGACAGGCCGCTATCTAGTCTTCGAAGAGAACAACCCTACCAGGGCTCATCAGGCCGCCCGGAATTTTCGGCCAGATCTGATCTTCCTTGATATAGTCATGCTCGACCGAGACGGAGGCGAAATCGCGGCACAAATCCGCGCCGATTCTGAACTGGAAAACACGCCAATCATTTTTCTCACTGCACTGGTCACGCGGGCCGAGGCGAACGCTGGTCTCTACATCGACGGACACCCCTCTCTTGCAAAGCCGATCGATATTCAGGAGTTGATTAGCACGATCGAAGTGCATTTGCCCGCGCGTGCACTGTCGCAGGCAATACCATCGTTTCCATTAGAGAAATCGATGTGACTTGGTAGGGCGTGACCGCCGGGCGCACCGAACGGGGAACGGACGGCCCGGGGGTCCGTCCCTACCAGTCAATCCACATCTCTCCAAAGAGAGACCCACGAGCACCACTTGGGTAGCACCCCAAAATCCCACCGAATCGCAATGGCAGTCGGACGCGTCGGGTACGACGTTGTTGGCATGAAAACGACGAAATTTCTTAGTTTGGTAGGGATTGCTGTCGTAGGTCTCGCTTTGCCAGTCTTGGCGGGACCACGAGGCGGCGGAGGCAGTTCTAGTAGCGGCGGGCACTCCGGCGGTGGCGGCCGCGTAGGCGGCGTCGCTGGTGGGGGCTCTCGAGCGGCACCAACTTTCCATGGTGGCGGCTTCCGATCAGCACCGGCTGGGGCCTACTATACCGGCAGAAGTGTCGGCAGACCAAGTGCAGCACCTCGATTCTATTATGGTGGTAGTCGCATGACTGCCGTGCCGCCGCATGGATCGACGGTCGCTCGGCCCACAAACTCGTATGTCGGTAGATCCATCGCGGTTACCCGGCAACCAAGCCGCGCAAGTTCAACTTCGAGTCGAAATCAAGTTTCGGGTTCGCGGAATTCGAGAGCAACAAATCGACAAACAGCGGCAAACCGCCAGTCGTTCGTCAAGAACCACGCCTCTGAGCGTCATGATTCGAACTGGCACCGCGACTGGGACCGACATCACGCACATTTTCACGGTAAGAAGGTCTTTGTGTTTATCGGCGGCTTTTGGTGGGGACTGGATCCGTGGTTCTATCCGTCCTACGCCTATGATTATCCGTATGATTACTACGGTTATAATCCGTACGATTACAGTTATGGTTATCCCTATGACTACTCTGCTAACCCTTACGACTACTATAACTACTCCCCTTACGATAGCGATGACCAGTCTAGTTATGCATATTCCGATCAGTCTGTGGCCAATGCAACCGTAAGTGCGGTTCAGTCGGAGCTTTCGAAGCTTGGTTACTACAACGGCGCGATTGACGGAACTCTAGGCGACCAAACAGAGGCCGCTCTTGCCCGTTACCAGCAAGACCGCGATCTAAGTGTTACGGGAACGGTTGACGCGGCCACGCTTCAATCGCTGGGAATTAGATGAGTTTCGTCTCGGGGATGTTGTAGGCGCCTCGCCGTGCCGAGGCGCTTCGGCGAGTTGTTAGTTGCGGCACGGCGCACAGCGCCGTGGCTACAGCGGCGGCTTGGTGACTACGATGGGTTCTCGAAAATTTCTTCGGAAGAAAGACCAGTTTGCGCTCCTCTTACGTTACCTTTGGCGAGGGTTCCGCCCATGACCCCACAACAAGACATCGTTCAGCCAAAACAATTGAACTTCAAAGATGACGGTATTTTTCCAAATAGTCCTCTTCCCTTGCTGTTTTATGGGCAGGCGCTAGCTCCCAAAACGGCAGATCCAGCATCGATTTTCGAAGAACGTTTCGCCCAGAATGACTGGACCAATTCGTGGCGGAACGGAGTCTATACCTTCCCTCATTATCACAGCACGTCGCACGAGGTGCTGGGAGTTTTTTCGGGCGCTGCAACTCTGCGACTCGGTGGCCAGCACGGCAAGAACGTCGAGGTGCATGCTGGCGACGTGATCATTATTCCGGCTGGTGTCGCACATCAGAACATCGGGGCCAGCGACGATTTTGGCGTCGTAGGAGCTTATCCCGGAGGACGTGATTGGGATTTGCTTCGGGGATTACCGGGCGAACGGCCGAAAGCTGATCATAACATTGCGTCTCTGACGATGCCGGATAACGACCCGATTTACGGCGCGAAAGGTCCGTTGCGACGCATCTGGAATCCACCCGGTGCCAAATCTTAAGAAGTCGCGCGTGAGCTAACGCGGCATAAGTTTTCGACATGACTTCGACAAGACAAACTTCTGCGATTGCAAAATTTCGAACTCTGCACGAGTCCGGATGCTTCGTGCTTCCAAATCCGTGGGACATCGGGACGGCGATCTATTTGGAGCATCTTGGATTTCAGGCTCTCGCCACCACTTCGGCGGCCTTCGCTTTTTCGCGCGGGAAACGTGATGGTGGCGTACCACGCGATGAGATGCTCGCGCACATCCGGGAAATTGTTGAAGCAACAACATTGCCGGTAAACGCGGACTTCTTGAACGGCTACGCCGACGAACCGGAAGGCGTCGCAACCAATCTGCGACTTTGCATTGCCACCGGAGTTGCCGGTTTATCAATCGAGGACAATACAGGTCGGGCGGATACACCGCTCTACGAGAAAAAATTGGCGATCGATCGTATTCGTGCGGCGCGCTCCGCGATTGATGCGTCGCGCAGTGGCGTCGTGTTAACAGGGCGCTGTGAAGCTTGGTTGG
>JBKPOB010000009.1:0-8740 GCA_046732875.1 Verrucomicrobiota bacterium
GAATCATGCGATTGGGCCGACATGTTGCTACGGATGTACCAGCGCTGGATCGAGCGAAGCGGTTTCAAATCCCAGACCGTAGACATTCAGCAAGGCGAAGAAGTGGGCATCAAATCTGTTACTCTGCTGGTAAGCGGCGAGTACGCGTATGGCTATCTACGGGCCGAGCGTGGCGTGCACCGGCTGGTGCGTATCTCGCCGTTCGACGCAAACAAGCGGCGCCACACTTCGTTCGCCAGCGTGGATGTTGTTCCTGAAATTGCGGATACCGCACCGATAGAAATCAATCCTGCCGATCTCGAGATTGACACATTTCGCAGCGGCGGCAAAGGCGGGCAGAACGTCAACAAGGTCGAAACTGCCGTGCGGATTTTGCATAAGCCGAGCGGAATTGTGGTCGCCTGCCAAGCCGAGCGCAGCCAGGGGCGCAATCGCGAGCTCGCGATGAAAATGTTGAAGGCCAAGCTCTACGAAATCGAGCAGGACAAGAAGCGCGCGGAAATCGATCGGCAGTATGGAGAAAAAGGCGACATTGCCTGGGGAAACCAAATTCGTTCCTACGTCTTTCAGCCGTATCAAATGGTCAAAGATCATCGAACCGGAGCGGAAACGAGCAACGTGCAAGGCGTGATGGATGGCGACATCGACATGTTCATTCAGGCGAAGTTGCGCGGGGAGAAGGCAGCGAAAGGCGAGAAGAGTGACAATGAAATTTAACGGCGAAGAAATGCTCGCTTTGCCTTGAGATTTTTCGTCTAATCCTCGTTAGGCCTATGCATCGCATGTCGCCTCACAATCAGTTATCAATCGCAATCGAAACCGTGGATCGAAGTCGCCGCCATTGTGGTTGCGGCAGCAGGCAAGACAGGCGACTGCGCGGCGCACGCGGCGGACTCGCGGAAACTCCTGACGGCAATTTGGACAGCGATAGACGAACCGCGCGGTGTAAGTTCGCACAGGAAAGGGCAGATTGTGACAGCGCTTTTCGTCGGCAATCCCCAAGTCGGCACAGGCTTGCCGCCACTCGGCGCCGTGAGGCAGGATCCTCCACCGGCCAGCGCGAAACTGAGCAAGAATATGCGCCAACTCATGCCGCAAGGTTCGGTCGATTTCTGTAGCATGTTCGATTAGCCGCGGGTTTAATGAAATTAGTTTTTCGCGAAAATCAGCGCGACCAGCAGCTGTTTTGAGGCGCGGATTCCATTCGACGCGAAGTTCGCTAGCAATCCGAGTCGCGCCCTGGGCGCGTAATAGATTCCGCGCTGTTGATTGTAGGGCAACCGCTTCGGTTGCCGTGTCGGAATTCGGCAGGCGGAGCGCCTGCCCTACAGAGACGAATTCGCCAAGCGAGGCGCCCGGCTCGCCATCGGACGAATCTGTCCGACTAGCAGACAAGATGTCTGTGCTACGAAAGACGAATTCGAGCTGCCTAAGCAACGGCATACGCGCTCTTTCGCGTGTTCAGGCGTTCAACAATTTTCCGCACCGCGTCTCCAGCTGCCTTGATTTCGTCGGCTGTTGTCCATTTACCGAGCGAAAATCGAACTGCGGAACGCGCGTTCTCCATTGGCAAACCCATGGCGAGCAAGACATGCGACGCAACGACCGATCCCACCATACAGGCCGAGCCGCTGGAGGCGCAGACGCCTTCCAAGTCGAGTGCGATGAGCAGCATCTCGGAATCGATTCCAAGCAGGCTGACGTTCAGTGTGTTTGACAGCCGCGGCGCGTTCGCGTCGTTCTGTTTTGCGTCCGGTACGTTTTGCGCGATTAGACTCCACAATTCGTCGCGCAATATCTCTTCTCTCTCTTGCTCCTGCTCACGCGCTTGCCCGACCCATTCGGCAGCCGCTGCCATTCCCACAATCGCCGCGACGTTTTCTGTTCCGGGTCGTCGCTCGTTCTCGTGAGCGCCGCCGAACATGATCGGCTGGATCGAGAGGCCACTGCGCAGGAACAAGAATCCAACGCCCTTAGGTCCGTAGAACTTGTGCGCGGCGAAACTGGCTGCGTCGACTAGCGAAAGGTCGGTATCGATCTTGCCGAACGATTGCACCATATCGCTGTGCAACAGCACGCCGCGCTCGCGGCATATCCTTGAAATTTCGCGCATCGGCTGAATCACGCCCGTCTCGTTATTGGCAGTCATGATTGAAACGAGTCTGGTGTCAGGCCGGATCGCATCAGCAAGCTCATCAAGATCAACGATTCCCTCGCGCGAAACGTTTAGCCACGTCACTTCGAAGCCTTCATGCTTTTCCAAATGTTCGATGGCGTTTAGCACAGCGTGATGCTCGGTCTTGACTGAGATCACGTGACCGCTGTCCCGCATGCGATCGCGCGCGAGCCCGAAGACGGCGAGATTGCATGATTCTGTTCCGCCGCTGGTGAAAACGATTTCGTTCGGTTTGACGCGTAGTAATGCGGCTGTTTTGTCGCGCGCATTGTCGATGGCCGCACGCGCCTCGCGACCGGCTGCGTGTACGCTCGATGGATTCCCAAAGAATCGGTCGAGATACGGCAGCATCGCCTCGCGTGCTGCGTCGCAAAGCGGTGTCGTCGCGTTGTAATCCAGGTAAATCATCTTGCTCGTGAGTATGATTCACGGCCCAGGCGAGGTAAGTGGAAGTCAGCCACCCTGGCTGACTCGGCGGTCGGGCTGCTAGTCCGACCAGGCACTGCGCGACAAGCAAGATGCTCGTCGTCCGAGTCAGGCTTGAAGCCTAACTTCCGATCATTCGCGAAATTCATCCCGTGTTGTGACTGGTTTGCGTTTTCGTTTTGGCACGATGCGCAATTGTTTCTCTTCGTAGTACACCAGCGAATCGGGCGGCACGCTCTGGACCAAGAAGACGTTTCCGCCGATTGTCGATCTTGCGCCAATGACGGTTTCACCGCCCAGAATCGTTGACCCCGGGTAAATCGTCACGTCATCTTCAACGGTTGGATGGCGTTTTCCGCCTTTTTTGATTTTGCCGTGCTCGTCCTTTTGAAAGCTACGCGCGCCGAGGGTGACTGCGTGATAAAGCTTAACGCGGGCGCCGATCTCCGTCGTCTCGCCGATCACGACGCCAGTGCCGTGATCGATAAAAAAATGCGAGCCGATCTGTGCCCCAGGATGAATGTCGATGCCGGTGCGGCTGTGAGCCCACTCGGTCATGATCCGCGGAATCAGCGGCACTTTGTTGTAAAGCAGGTGCGCCATTCGATGGATGGCGATGGCCTCGAGTGAGGGATAAGCAAGAATAATTTCTTCATAACTCATTGCAGCCGGGTCGCCTTCGTAGGCTGCATCGATATCTGTCCAAAGAATGCGGCGCACTAAGGGAAGTTCCTTTAAAAACGCGCTCAAGACTTCTTCCGCCTTTGCTTCGGTTGCTTCGTCCGGCGGAATTTTGCCGAGGCTTCTGCAAATTTCTGTTTTCAATCGTGCGTGTAAATTTCTTATGCGAGTGCGAGTCGTATCGGCGAGGTCTTCCGAGCTCACGAGCGCTTCGCTGCGGAAGCCAGGAAACATCAGGCTCATCAATTCAGCGCAAGCGGCCTCGATGGCGAGACGCGAGGGTAATGTCGCAGCGGCATCGAGATAATTGATGCCACCGGTTTCGCCATATGTCTGAAGCAATTCGCTAACCGCATCGCGATTCGTTGAGTCCATCACAGGAAATATGCGCCTCCTTGTGCGCGAAAAAAAGTGAAACTATGGGGACCAGTCGGCAGTACAGTAGCTTCAAGGTCACTGGATGAGCGCGCGCCTCAGCGATTACGATTATGATTTGCCACGGGAGTTGATCGCTCAGCGGCCACCTGAGCGTCGGGGCGATTCTCGAATGATGGTGCTGCGCCGCGGCGCGCAGACGATCGAGCATCGCCAATTCCGCGAACTGAGAACGTTTTTGCAATCGGGTGATCTTCTAGTTTTGAACGATACTCAAGTACTGCCCGCGCGGCGGTTCTCCGACGACGGCACGATTGAGTTTTTGTTTCTCGAACGGCTCGGTGGCAGGCGATGGAAATGTTTCGTAACACCCGGCCGCAAAATGCGCGTGGGCAGTACCGCGATGATAGCCGGTGCAACACTGACTGTAGAGAAAATCACCCCGGAAGGTGAGCGCATCGTGTCGTTAAATGAAGATATCAATCTTTATTCTGGCGGATCGATGCCGCTGCCTCCTTACATTCGACGCGAAAGCGATACCGACGATGCGACGCGTTATCAAACTGTCTTTGCACACATGCCTGGTGCGCTCGCCGCTCCGACTGCAGGTCTTCACTTTACTCGCGAGATTTTGAGCGAAATCCCGCACACGTTTGTGACGTTGCACGTCGGGACCGGAACGTTTTGTCCTGTGCGCACGGAGAACATCGCTGAGCACCGCATGCATGCAGAGCGTTTCTCGATTTCGCCCAAAGCTGCGGACAAGATCAACAATGCACAACGCGTCCTGGCTGTTGGCACCACGGTGGTGCGAGTTCTGGAAACAGCAGCGTGCGAAACTCGACGGCTTAAAGCCGTCAAGTTTCCGGGGCAACAGATTGAGCCGCAGTCCGGCGAGGCACAAATGTTCATTTATCCGCCATATCGATTTCGAGCCGTCGATGTTCTGCTGACGAATTTTCATTTGCCGCGTTCGACTCTGCTCATGCTGGTAAGCGCATTTGCTGGGCGCGACTTTTTACTACGTGCGTATGAAGAGGCAATTCGCGAGCGCTACCGCTTTTACAGCTACGGCGATTGCATGCTGATCCTGTGATCTGCGTCATCCTGAGCGGAGCGAAGCGGAGTCGAAGGACCTCGTAGCAGGACCGCAGTTCTTCGACGGGATTCCTCGACTTCGCTCGGAATGACGGACTAGATTACGTTTTATGCCTGAGCAACCCAGAGGCGAACTTGTTATTCAGACAATTGCGATGCCTACGGACACCAATCCGAATGGCGACATTTTCGGTGGATGGCTTACCTCGCAAATGGACCTGGGCAGTGGGATTCTTGCGGCGAAAACCGCAAAAGCGCGCGTCGTTACCGTCGCGATGGAGGGAATGTCATTTCTGGAACCGGTACGGGTAGGGGACACCGTCCGATGCTACGCGCGAGTGGAGCGAATTGGACGGACATCTATGATCATTCCCGTGGAGGTATGGGTAACGCGTTACATGACGGGCGAGGAGCGACGCGTTACACATGGCGTGTTTACGCTCGTAGCTGTTGATGAAATGGGGAAACCGATTCCGGTGAAGAGGGATCAAACACGAATGGACACGAACGGCTGAAATGACGAATGACAAATGACGAAGCCCGAATGAAAAAACCGCTTCAACGGTTCAACGGTTCAACGGCGTAACGTGGCGAAGCCAATGGCCCGCTTCGCTTATCTCTTTGAGCGTTTCCCTTCGTTTGGACAGACATTTTGTTATCGCGAGGTTGCAGAGCTTGATCGACAAGGTATTGCAGCCCCGATTTTCTCAATCCGGAATCCGAAAGACGAACCGGCGCAGGATTGGGACGCGCGCATCGTCAAGCGCGTGCATTATCTACCTGAAGAGAAGGAACTACTGGATGACGTCGGCCGGGCTTCGAAAAAACGAAAACTTGCTCCAGAAATTATCGCTGCCCTCGATGAGTGGGGACGGCGCACCGATTTTCTTCGCCTTTATCAAGCTGTTTATGTCGGGCTGCGTCTGCAAGAAATGAAGATCAGCCATGTGCATACGCATTTCGCAGGCATGGCGGCGCGCACGGCTTTCTGGATCGCCAAATTTTTTCCAATCACTTTTAGCTTTACCGCGCACGCAAACGACATTTTTGCGCCAAGGAATTTCGAGATCGGTCTGGACAAACTGGTTCAGGCAGCGCGTGCAATTATTACTGAAACGGATTACTCGGAGAAATTCCTGCGAGAACGTTTTCCCGAGCGCGCCGATCGAATTCACCGCATTTACAATGGATTGAATCTGGGTGAATTCGAGCGCGCGAATTTTTCCTCCAGTCCGCCATTGATCGTGGCGATTGGTCGTTTGATCGCCAAAAAAGGTTTTACAGATTTGATTCGTGCCTGTGCGTTGCTTGTCGAACGTGGCAGATCGTTTCGGTGCGAGATCTTTGGCGAAGGTTCGCTAGAGAAGGAGCTACGCGCCCACGTCCAAGACTCTGGTTTGCAAGAACGCGTTCAATTGCCTGGCCCTAAACCGCTGCATGAACTGAGTGCACGCCTGGCTAGTGCGAGCGTTTTCGTTCTACCAAGCGTACCTGAGGCGGATGGCGGCATGGACAATTTGCCTACCGTGATCATGGAAGCGATGGCGACTGGTTTGCCGGTTGTTTCCACGACGATCGGCGGAATTCCAGAGATGGTCGTCGAGAATCAGACAGGCGTACTCGTGCCTCCAGGCGATGTGGCGGCACTGGCTGACGCAATCGAAAAGGTGATCAGCGATCGATCGTTAGGGCAACTACTTGGCCAGGCCGGCTATGAGCGCGCGCAAAAGCTGTTTTCAATTGAGAAGAACGTGCGCGAGTTGTGCGCGCTGCTTAATGCTCATCGGGACGATTGAATGGGAGCCTGTGTCATGTCGAGCGAAGTCGAGACATCTCTAGCTATTTGATTTTGAAATTAGAAATTACTCCACTGCGGTCGGAATGACAAAAGGCCCGGCCTAAAGGATTTCCCTTTCCTACAGCAAATCGCGGACGCGATTGACCGCGTGCAGGTAAACGTGATGCGGGCCACCGCGCATTAGCTCTTTGCTCATCAGACTCACTGGATCGTTTTTTCCTGCTGGCATCAATTGGGGCATGCGCTTTTCGCCCGGCTTTCCACGTGAAACTTCCAAAAGGTCTCCGCATTTGGCGTGTGCCACTAAAAATTCCACCTCGCGTGTTTCCATGGCGACTTCGCCAATCGGTTCTCCAGGCCGTTCACGCAGTTCGACGCCGATTTTTTGGCCAGAAGGACTAACGAATCGAAGATTGCCCGCAGCTACTGCTTTCTCAGTTGTCCAGTTTAATTGTGCTGCAAGCCAACCGGCAAAGAGGACAGCCGTCGACCGGAAGCCGGACGCGAAATCAACTCTCAACTTGTGGATCTTGGCAAAATTATGATGCGAAGCGGGGTGATCGAAGAATTGTGCGAGCGCGAAGCGAACGTTGTCCAGGCGAGTCCAATTTAAATCGCATAGCACGATGCGTTGGTTGGCTTCCTGTTCCGCAGATTCTAACAGGCGCATTTGGGTGCGAAAATCTTCCCAGCTTTGGCTGTCATAGATGACTCGATCGACCCATGTCCAAAGTTGGGGATCCATCGGTTCACGGAATTCCTCCTGCCACCAAAGATAAAATGGCAGATCAGAATCCAGATGCGAAAAAACGATGCTTGGCAGCAAGGCAGCACAGCCGCCTTTGAGTAGAAATGAAATTTGTTCCGAGCAAATCTGCTTGCTTCCGGCTCCTGCGACATGACAGTGCGCGCTGATCCAGGCTTCCACACGGTTTTCTTTGGCACTGCAATTGGCTTCAATAACGATGGCGCGACAGGCGTGGTTCTCAGTAATGTTTGCCATCAACTGCGTATTCCTGCTCAACGAACCTGCGTCCTCGCTATAAACAGCAAGGTTAACGAGTGAAGCCCGGGTCGCTGCCCCTTCGCTTTCCTGCCAAAGTTTTTTTAGCTCCTGGTCGATCTTGCTGACTTCGACCGGAAGGCCTAACGAGTATGTTTCAGCATTAGCAGCCATTGGTCAGAGTCTTCTCCAGGCCCGGCCGTCACGAGCGAGCAGATCATCCGCTGCTTCCGGTCCCCATGATCCGGCCGGATAAAAGAACAATTCGGGCGCGCCTTTCTTCGCATGCCACGCCTCCTCAATCGGGTCAATGAAAGCCCATGCTTCTTCGACCTCGTCCCGGCGCGCAAAGAGCGTGGCGTCACCGCTCATTGCATCGAGCAACAAACGTTCATAGGCCTCAGGGCTTGCTTTTCCGAAAGAGGTTCCGTAATGAAAATCCATTTTAACCGGCTCGATGCGAAAGCTGGTGCCCGGCACCTTGGCGTGAATCGTTAACGAGATTCCCTCATCCGGTTGAATTCGGATAACCAGCACGTTCAGAGCGCGCAAATCTTTGTTAAACAAGACGGCTGGCGCCTTTTTGAAATGAATTGAAATCTCCGTTGCCGATTTCGGGAGGCGTTTCCCGACGCGCATGTAAATCGGCACCTCCGCCCACCGCCAGGTGTCGATGAAAAGGCGCAACGCCACGAACGTCTCTGTTTGTGAATCGGGGTTGACGTTTTTCTCCTGCCGATAACCGACCACTGGCTCACCATTGATGGCGCCTTTGGCGTATTGACCGCGCACAACGTCGGCGGCGATCTCATTGCGCGGCCATCGACGCAACGATCGCACTACCTTGACTTTTTCATCACGAATACTGTCGGCGCTCAGGTCCGTCGGCGGCTCCATTGCCGTTAAGCAAAGGAGCTGGAGGAGATGATTTTGCACCATGTCGCGCAACGCGCCTGCGGTTTCGTAATAACCGGCACGGCCTTCCACGCCGAGCGTTTCTGCAGCCGTGATTTGCACGTGGTCGATGTAATGGGTGTTCCAGAGCGGCGCGAAGATCGCGTTGGCAAAGCGAAGCACAAGGATGTTCTGCGCCGTGTCCTTCCCCAGGAAATGATCGATTCGGTACGTTTGCTCTTCGGTAAAGGAATTGCGGACGACGCGATTGAGCTCGCGAGCTGACGCC
>JBKPOB010000010.1:0-13237 GCA_046732875.1 Verrucomicrobiota bacterium
AATGTTCTTGAAAAATTGTGCGGTGAACTTCCAAATATTGATTTCGCGAGCCGATGTTGAACCATTTTCCATCGTTCATCACCAAGCCGCCGATCTTGCCGCCCTCGCCGATCCAATCACTGATAATCGGGAAGAAAGATATTTTCCGGCCTGGCGGAATTCGCTGGAAAATCCCCCGATTCCAAACGGCGACGGCGGCAAAATCGTAATTACCGGCAATGCCGTATCTGGCCGATATATCGACGACCCGGTGATCGCGAAAAGCCACGTCAGTGGCCAAACCGGTTTCGCGCAGCGCAAGCGTAACGTCGTTGTCTCGCCGAAAATGTTCGTCGATCAACGGCGACAGATCCATGTTTGTTAAGACATCACCGCTATAGGTAATGAACGGTTCGCTGCCAAGATAGCGTTCTACGTTCTTGATTCCACCACCAGTTTCGAGCAAATCCGGCTCGTGAACGAGCGTGATTGAACGTCCGGCGTAATTGTTCTCTGCAAAAAAACCCCGGAACAATTCAGGAAGTCTGTGGGTGTTGACGACGAATCTGCTCACTCCAGCGTCTATCAAATGATCGAGGGCAAAAGTGATCAGCGGTTTTTGAAAAATCGGTACGAGCGGTTTGGGGAGATCATGTGTCAACGGACGCAAACGGGTGCCGCGTCCGGCGGCCAAGATGAATGCCTGGGTGATCTTGTTCACGAGCAAAAAACTAGAGATTCCTCGACTTCGCTCGGAATGACAAGAAAAGCGGCCGCAAGCGTGTGCCAAGCCCCGCAGAGAGAACAAAAGCTTGCGTGATTGTATTCATCGCATCACAGACTCAGGTAAGGCGGGCGAAACTGTTGAACGCGCGATTAATTTAATCGCGCGGAATTTCCAGTGAATCCGTCACTCGCAATTTGTTCACAACAAGGTCGTCGATTTCAAGATGCCTGATTTTCGCTCGCCCGATGACGAGGCGGCCGACCGCGACGACGCCCAATGCAAGCGCCCCAATCGCCAGCGCCCCGAGCGCGAGCGCTCCGACGCTCTGAGCTCCGATCGCCAATGCGCGGATCCGCATTGACTCGAGGTCATTTGGTTCTGCCTCTTGCATGGCGTGGTAAATTGTCCGCAAGCTTAATCCACGATATTCGATCCTCCATCCAGATATGGTCGGCTGGAGTAACGATTTCTGGCTGATCGAAAGTCGCAACAGTGACATCGATTTCGTCGGCATCGGGCTCGCTCATGAAAGTCAGCGCGCTCCCGCACGCCGCGCAGAATGAGCGGACGCGCCCGGCCCATGCGATTTCAAGCGGTTTTCCTTTCGTGAATTGAAAATCGCTCCGCCGAAAAGACGCCCAGGTCACGAACGGCGAACCGGCGCTCTTGCGACAATCTTCGCAATGGCAGTGAGTGACATTGAATGGCTTTCCGATGCCTTTGTATCGAACAGCACCGCAGAGGCAACCGCCACAAATCGTCTTTGGCTCCGCTTTCATCGCAAATTACAGGGCAACCGCGCGGTTACTCAGTAATCCTAATAGGTCAGTTTAGGGCCAGCGGAACGGCGCCGGACCGATCGCTGCCAGGGAAGCTCGCGTTTTTGTAAATAGAGCGTGCGGGTGCCGAAATCGATAATGCCGTGGTGCCGCCGCAGCGTTTCCGCACCAAGCAGGCCGGCAACCGGCGGCGATCCTTCCAATAATCCATCGTGAATTAATCCTTCCATATCAATCACGCCTACGTCCCTGCCGACGATATCGATCGAGCCCACTGATAGTTTGCGAATCCTCGCCACGCGCAGGCCCCGCTCCTTCAGGTTCACAGCCGAAGAACTATATGGGGTCTCGCGCGTGGCAATTCGCATTCGCCTAACGAAAGAACGATGCAACAAGGTGGCAAACGAACCAGTATCCACCATAAACTTGGCCGCTTTCCCGTTGATCGAACCGTTCACATACAGATTAAAACCGTCGCTTACTTGAATCGGAACGGCTTGCAATCCGCTCCGGTCGAAACCAGGAACGCCACCCAAAACGTCGGGGTCGGTCTTCAAGATGAGCAACTGCCGTTGACAATCCAGCACTGCCTGGGTTGGAAAAAGAATATCCGCTCCGATGATTCCGTCGATTTCCTCTTCGTGAACCAGGCGCGCCGCGCGAGCAGAGTTGCCCAGATCGACAGCAACCATTGGTTCGTCGATTAAAGTCAGCCCCCCAAGGCGCAACTCGCGCGCGATGGCCACATTATTGAATGCGCCGTTGATCTGAATGCGGGACGGCAGGTCTGATTTAGCCGTGATTGGTTTGAGTCGAAAATAATTGCGCCGATTCAAAGCGATTGCGCTCACCGGCGCACCACTATCGATCGTCAGCCATGCCTCTCTCCCGTTGATAAAAGCGCGTACCATCAAATGATTTTGCTTGGAGCGCACCAGCGGTAGCGCTACGAAGCGCGTGTCTGCCCGCGCGTATGTGACCTGCGGCATGGCAGCCAATGCGGCAACCAGCACCAATGCAGCGCACGAAATCGACAAAAACGTTCGGCACAATCGGCGCTGGCTTGAATACATCACGGGCCGTGAGATTAACACGGTTCTTTTTACGCGAAAGCAATTTCGCGTTTTTTAAGATCGATGGCTTGGCGAAGATGAACCAAGCGTTTTGTCATTGCACGGCATGCCCGAGTGATGATTTACTCTCCGCCAAATTCAACCGGCTCAAATGACCACGGCCTTAACTGAAACAGCTGTAGCCGACCAAAAACTTGTCAGAGGACTTGGCCTGCTTGATTCAACGATGTTGGTGGCCGGCTCAATGATCGGCTCGGGAATTTTCATTGTCTCCGCGGACATCGCGCGACTAGTTGGTTCTCCCGGATGGTTGCTCGTTGTCTGGGCGGTGACCGGTGTGCTCACGATCGTTGCCGCGCTCAGTTACGGCGAGCTTGCGGCGATGATGCCGAAGGCCGGCGGCCAGTATGTGTATTTGCGCGAAGCATACAGTCCCCTCTGGGGATTTCTTTATGGATGGACGCTTTTCCTCGTCATTCAGACCGGAACAATTGCCGCGGTGGCGGTCGCATTTGCTCGTTTTCTCGGCGTATTCACCGATGCTGTTTCGACCACGCGGTGGATCGTTCCACCAATCATGCTCTCTCAGCGCTATGCGGTCAGCCTTTCGACGCAGCAGTTGGTCGCGATCCTGATCATCATATTTTTGACGATCGTAAATACCCGCGGGCTGCGGCTTGGGAAACTCATCCAAAATGTCTTCACGTCCGCGAAAACGCTCTCGCTCTTCGCGTTGGTGGTGCTTGGCATTTTTATCGGACGCAACGCCGACGCCCTCGACGCGAACTTCGCAAATTTCTGGACGCCGACGGCTGTTTCTCCGATTACGTCGGATCTGCCATTCGTCGGCGCAGTCTCCGCGACCGTCAGCGCGCTCGGGATGGTGATCGCGATTTGTGTTGGGCAGGTCGGTTCGCTGTTTTCCGCGGACGCCTGGAACAACATCACTTTCACCGCGGGTGAAGTGCGCGAACCGCGCCGAAATATTCCGCTCTCACTTTTGTTCGGCACCGGGCTGGTGATCAGCTTATATCTGCTGGCGAATGTGGCGTATCTCTGCGTGTTGCCGTTGGACAAAATCCAGCATGCACCGGATGACCGGGTCGGCACGGCGGCGATGCAGGTGATGTTCGGCGGCGCAGGCGCTGGCATCATGGCAGTAGCCATCATGATCTCCACGTTCGGTTGTTGTAACGGACTGATCCTCGCCGGCGCGCGCGTCTATTACGCGATGGCGCAGGATGGTTTGTTCTTTAAAGCGACGGCCCGGCTGAATTCGAAACACGTGCCTGCCTTCGCGCTGGTGCTCCAGGGAATTTGGACCGCGTTGCTCGTGCTACCGCGCACGCGAAACGTTGATCCAACAAGCGGCGCGGTCACGTACGGGAACCTTTACAGTAACTTGCTGGATTACATTATTTTTGCCGCTTTGATCTTCTACGTCTTGACAATTGCAGGAATATTCGTGCTCCGTCGAACCCGCCCGGAAGCAGAACGTCCCTACCGCGCACTTGGTTATCCAATTCTCCCCGCGCTCTACATGGTCGGTGCCACAGCGATCATGCTTGTACTGCTGGCATATAGAGTACAAACAACATGGCCCGGCCTGGTGATCGTTTTGACTGGCGTGCCGATTTACTTCCTCTGGAAACTTTTTGGGGAAAAATCACCGCTAGCTTGACTTCCTTTTCCCATTCCAATTAGCACAACCAAAAAAGGACCCGCGCCCATGAACGTTCTTCGACGAAAAAGTGTCACGCAACTTCAAGCTGATGCGTTGACCGATCAGCGACTGAAACGCGCGCTCGGAGCGACAAACCTGACGGCATTGGGCATAGGTGCGATCATCGGCACGGGTATTTTCGTACTGACTGGCACTGTTGCGGCGCAAAATGCAGGGCCGGCGGTAATTTTGTCTTTCGTGTTGGCAGGCGTGGCATCAATCTTCGCCGCCCTCTGCTATAGCGAGCTCGCGTCGCTGGTGCCGATGGCCGGCAGTGCTTATACGTACGGTTACGCCACGCTTGGGGAAGTTTTCGCATGGATCATTGGCTGGGACCTGATCATCGAATACGCCCTGGGAGCCGTGACGGTTTCAATCGGCTGGTCGGGATACGTGGTCTCGTTTTTGCACGATATCGGCATTGACATTCCACCACAGTTATCGGCGGCTCGCGGCACGCTAATCACAATGGCTGATGGCACGCAGGTCTTGGCCATATTCAATCTCCCAGCGGTCATCATCATCGCCATCGTCTCGCTGCTGCTGGTTATCGGGATTCGCGAGTCGGCGACGGTAAACAATGTTATTGTGTTTGTTAAAGTCGGCGTAGTCCTGATGTTCATTCTCGGTGCGACACATGCGATTAATCCCGCCAACTGGCATCCATTCATCCCGCCGAGTACGGGTGCGCGTGGGCAGTTTGGCTGGAGCGGTGTCATGCAAGGAGCTGGTATTGTGTTTTTCGCATACATCGGTTTCGATGCTGTCAGCACTGCAGCACAGGAAGCCAAAAATCCGCAGCGCGATATGCCGATCGGCATTATCGGCTCGCTGTTGATTTGCACCGCGCTTTATATCCTTGTGTCCGGCATAGCGACCGGTGTGATGTCGTACCGCGATTTGAACGTGCCCGATCCGATTGCGGTTGCAGCGGATCAAGCCGGCCTTGGCTGGATGTCATCCCTCATAAAGCTCGGCGCGATCGCCGGCCTCAGCTCTGTGATTCTGGTCATGTTGCTGGGTCAGTCGCGGATTTTTTGGACCATGGCTGATGACGGTTTGCTGCCTAAGTTTGTGAGCAACGTCCATCCCAAGTTCCGAACGCCGTGGATTACGACCATTGTGACGGGGATTATAGTGGCATTCTTCGCGGCAATCTTACCGATCCGCGATGCGGCGAGCTTGGTTTCTATCGGCACGCTGCTGGCGTTTGTAATCGTGTCGATTGGTGTGTTGGTGCTGCGCGTGCGTGAACCGGACCTGCCGCGTAGATTTAAAGCACCGGCGGTGTGGTTCGTTGCGCCAATGGGCGTGATATCGGCGGGCTACCTTATGATCTCGCTGCCCTGGCTAACGTGGGAGCGACTGATTTATTGGTTCGCATTCGGCATCGTAATTTATTTTGGGTACGGCATCTACAACTCGAAGCTGAGTCCGCGGAAAATTGCTGGAGAGACCGGGTGGTCGCGCGCGCTGAAAATCGCCGGAGTAATCTGGATCGTATTCGGATCGCTCGGCTCGATCTTGTGGTTGGCGCGTTATCGCACGGAACAAATTCCGGGGCCGCTGGGCATCGTCATCGGGCTGGCGGGATTCGTGCTCGCGTGGAGCCTCGGCGCCCTACTAAACTTGGTTGCCCAAGTTTCCGATCATACACATGCACGGCACTTGATGATGGAAACGCCAGGCGAGAGCGCGAAATAGTTGCGCGGCATTCAGGGACGTGCCGCGTCGGCATTGAGAAAATGCCTCGCCGACTTAAAGCCGCAACAGGCTTTAAGATCCAGCTGAGGTCCAGTCGCCCCTGAATCCTTGCGGCGGACTAGTTGCGCCTAACCCGAGAAGCGCTTCGGGCTTTCTCTTGAGCTGTTCACGATCGATTTGATTGAAAGCGCGCCGGGCATCAGCGAGCTCGGATAGCACAACGCCTGCTCGCCGCAGAGTTTGGCGCTCTTCGGACGATAATTTCTCTTGCCTTCCGCTGCTCACGGCACGCGTTTGAAGTCGCGAAATGACAATGGCCAAGGCATCGTCATTCGCGGCTCCAAATAAGTCGACAAGCTGTTGAAAACGGAGATGAAATGGAATCGTAGCGAGATCCACACGCTCAGTTTCCGACATTTCTGCGGGCGGGATCGTAATCTCATGCGACATCGTCACTGAATGCCAGACGTCAGCGGGCTGGTAATATCCGATCTCAATGCGACAAGCACGATGCCGTTGGGACATCGTAACATAATGCATTCCCGCCATCGGTTCGACAGCAGTTTCTTTCTCCTCCAGGCCGTCTGGGCAATGAACTCGGAGATGAACCTGTCGATCGATAGGCACGGCATTTTTGAAAATCGATGGCCAGTCAACGTTCCAAAATGCGAAGATCGTCCAAGGATCGCGCGCGATGGCGAGGAGACGCGGAGGACCAGAAAAGCGCGGCAGTTCCAAGCCATTACCCAAATCGTGTGACGTGTCGTCTTCTGCGAGATGCACGACCGGTGTCTTGGAAACGTGGAATGTCCTTCTCGCCTTCATTTTTCCAAAAGGTGGCTCAAATCGACAAAAGGCCAACTACAGATCCTTGCGGTCCAAACGTCAATTGCTCAAAATCGAATCTCAACTTGTCTCGGAGTTTTTCCGCGCCTTTTTGCCGCGTATAACGCATACTTCTCGTCTATTTTGAGAAACGCATGAGCGCGAAGATTGTCGGTCTCGAAGAACTTTCGGAATGCAGCAAACGGTTGCGTGCTGCCGGAAAAAAGCTGGTTGCGACGAATGGCTGCTTTGATTTGCTGCACGTCGGACACGTGCGCTATTTGCAAGCTGCCCGTGCGCTGGGTGATCTGTTAGCAGTGGGATTGAATGGCGATCGCTCGGTCCGAGAGTTGAAGGGGAAGGGACGCCCGATTACCGCTGCGCGTGATCGCGCAGAAATTCTTGCCGCGCTACAGTGCGTCGATCTCGTCACAATTTTTCCGGAAATGCGAGCAACGCAGTTTATTGCTGCGAGCCATCCCGCCATTTATGTTAAAGGTGGGGATTACTGTCCGGAAACCCTCAACGAACAGGAGCGCGCACTTTTGAAGGATATCGGCGCCGAGATTCGCTTTATTCCTTTTGAGGCCGGCTATTCGACTTCGCGCCTGCTCGCACAAATACGCAAGAGCGAGAACTGAAAGTTGTGGCGCGCTTCTCGTAATCGATGTCCACATATCATAGAGGTCACGATGAATAAGTGAAACGGCTGCCAATTGGAATCCTAGGGTCAGGAAAGGGAAGCAACTGCCGGGCAATTCTTGAGCGCATCCGCTCGGGAGATCTGGCAGCGGCAGCGCGTGTTGTAATCTCGGACGCCCTAAACGCACCGATCCTCGACATAGCCCGGGAGTTTTCGGTTGCTAACGCATACCTGCCCCCCGGCCAATTTCGCACGCGATTAGAGCTCGAAACCGAAAACGAGCTCGTAAACATGTTACGCGAGGCCGGCGTCGAGCTGGTGGTGCTCGCTGGTTTTATGCGCGTGCTCCATGCACCGATGCTTAAGGCGTTCCCGCGCCGTATCATCAATATTCATCCAGCGCTTCTTCCAAAATTTCCCGGACTCGAAGCGTGGAAGCAAGCGCTCGCGGCCGGCGAACGGGTAAGCGGCTGCACCGTTCATTACGTGGACGAGAAAATCGATCACGGTGAAATCATCGCTCAGCGTGAAGTGCCGATCCTGCCCGGAGACACGCCAGAAAGCCTTCATGCGCGGATTCAAATTGCCGAGCGCGAATTATACCCTGCGGTGATCGCGGAATTTTGCGCAAAATACCAAAGCGCGACCCTGTAATTTTGAAGCTCGCTGATCAGTAGCGGCCTGATTTCATTCGAGCATCTAGAGTTGTTCTGCTTTTTGTTCGCGGCTCAGTACCGCTTCCAACGCAGCAGTCGGCTTTTTCTGCTCATACAGCACTGAATAAACCTGATCAATAATCGGCGTTTCGATTTTCAACTGTCGCGCGCACTCAAAAGCGCTGCGAGCGGTGGGAATTCCTTCGGCTACCATCTTCATAGATTGCGTGATCTGCGTGAGCGACTCGCCTCGCCCGAGACGCTTGCCGACTGTGTGATTGCGGCTGCGCTCGCTATAACAGGTCACAATCAAATCGCCCGCGCCGCTTAATCCATAGAAAGCTTGCGCAGTTCCTCCCATGGCAACTCCGAGGCGCACCAGTTCCGCCAACGATCGCGTCACTAACGCTGCTTTGGAATTGTCACCCAGTCCCAGCCCATCGCTGATCCCTGCCGCTACAGCGAAGACATTTTTCAAAGCGCCGCCCAGTTCAATGGATTTGACCTCGTGGCTGCTGTAAACGCGAAAGCGCGGACTCCCAAGGATGCTTTGCAGATTCGCTGCGCACTCAGAGTCGTTGCAACCAATCACGGTCGCAGTAGGAAAGTTTTGGACGACCTCTGCCGCAAGATTCGGCCCGGATAAGACCGCGACCTTTTGTTTTGGAAATAGTTCGCTCAGGATCTCACTCATGCGCATCCCGGTGCCGTGCTCGATCCCTTTCACGCAGCTCAACAGCAGCGCGCGGCCACTGCCAAAGGTTTCTCGCAGCCGAACTGCAACCTTTCGCAAAGCCGTCGATGGCGTCGCGAAGACGATCAGGTCTGCCTTGGCGCAATCATCGAGCTCGGAGGTAATATGGATTGATCGCGGTAATTTGAGCCCCGGTAGATAGTCACTGTTCTCGCGCGTTTCTCGGATACGCGCCGCGCGCTCGGTGTCGTGACCCCAGAGCGAAATCTGACCTCCATCCTTTCCCCATAACCACGCCAAAGCCGTTCCCCAACTGCCGGCACCGAGGATTGCTATTTCGCCGATTTTCACTTTCGGGTAAACCGTGGCTCTGTTCCATGCATGAGCCGTGAAAGATTTGAACGATGGCGCCAAATCACAACTGCTGCGAGACAAACCGACGAATAGAATAACGGTTTTCCGGCGGTCCGACTTAGCCAGGTTGTAATCAGAATGATGAACGGTAATGCAGCTGCAGCTGTGATTGAGGCCACCGAAACATAACGCGTGAGCCAAAAAGTTAATATCCAAATCGCGGTCCCGACCAGCCCCGCGATTGGAGCCAACGCGAAAAGCGCCCCGGCTGAAGTCGCAACGCCTTTTCCGCCTTTAAAGCCCAACCAAACCGGAAAAGAATGCCCAATTACGCTGCATATCGCCGCGAGAAGTCCAAACATCTCTGGCGAGTTCCACTCCGAGTGCGCTCGCGTAGCAGCCAAGAACGACATCTTTACCGCGCCGAAGCCCTTCAAGAAGTCTGCCGCGAATACTGGATAGCCGTAACTCTTTCCAAGTGTGCGTAGAACATTCGTCGCACCGACGTTGCCACTACCGCACATTCGGATGTCGATTCCCGCGATTCGACCTGCGAGATACCCGAACGGAGTTGATCCCAACAGATAGCTCCCGATCACTACAACGGCGAGCGTGAGCATTGTAAATTACTCGGAATTTGCGGACATTTCCAGGGCCGTAGTTAGATATAAGTGATTCTTAGACAACCAGATAGATATTATAGCGAGATCAGCCGGGGTGATTCCACTTATTCGGGCCGCTTGTCCTAACGAACCGGGACGGATATTCGTAAGTTTTTGTCTCGTCTCAGAGCGAAGACCGGGAATTTCGTCATAGTTCAGCCAGCTTGGAAGAAGCTGGTGTTTCCTGCGCTCAATCTGTCGATTCTGATCTGATTGCCGAACTGCATACCCGTGGTATTTGAAATCCGTTTCGATCAACTGCCAGATGGTGAACGGTAGACGGGAACAAAGTTCGGGCGGCAGGTCTTCGGCGTTAAAGTCAGGCCGCTTGAGCAACTGAGAGATCGGAACGCCGTTGAGCTTGGTTTCGCTGGCTAGCAATCGGGCTTGATCCAGAAGGCGCGCTTTTTCCCTATAACGAGTCCAGCGTCCCTGACTTACCAATCCCGTATCAAACGCTCGGCTGGTCAAGCGCCGATCGGCGTTGTCGTGTCGCAAGAATAACCGATCCTCGGCCCGGCTTGTAAACATACGATAAGGTTCTTCGGTGCCTTTAGTGACAAGGTCATCGATAAGGACTCCTATGTACGCTTCGCTTCGCTCGAGCACGAGTGGAGAACGGTCTTGAAGCTTCAAGGCAGCGTTAGCTCCCGCGATCAAACCTTGAGCAGCCGCCTCTTCATACCCTGACGTTCCGTTAACCTGGCCGGCAAAATACAATCCATCGATCAGCTTCGTTTCGAGCGTTGGCAAAAGCTGGGTCGGCGGAAAGTAATCGTATTCCACAGCGTATCCCGGGCGCATTATCTCAGCTCGCTCCAGAGCAGGGATCGAGTGCAAGAATTCAAGTTGAACGTCATATGGCAGACTCGTCGAGATACCGTTTACATAATATTCCCTTGTGTGGCGGCCTTCCGGCTCGAGAAAGATTTGATGCGACGCCTTATCCGAGAATTTTACCACTTTGTCCTCGATCGATGGGCAATATCTGGGCCCAGTGCCCTTGATCCGCCCGGAATAGAGCGGAGAGCGCTCAAGATTGGCGCGAATAATCTCATGCGTCCTTTTCGTAGTATGAGTTATCCAGCAGGGCATTTGTTCCACGTGGAACTTTCCGTCGCGGACGCAGTTCAGGGTAAAGATTTCTGCTCCGTGATCGCCAATCTCCTCCTCATAAAACGAAAAGGTCGGCGGCGGCTCGTCACCAAGTTGGATCTCGCACCGAGAAAAATCAATCGAGCGTGCGTTTAGGCGACACGGCGTGCCCGTCTTGAACCGTCCAACTTGGAAGCCTAACTGCTGGAGATTATCGCTGAGGCTTGAACTGGTATCGGCCATTCGTCCTCCAGGCTTGGTTGCTTCGCCGACATGCAGGAGGCCCCGCAAAAACGTCCCTGAAGTGATCACGACACTTCGTGCAGCGATTGTTAGGCCTAAATCAGTTTCTACCCCAACCACTTTTCCATCCTCAACACGGATGCGTGAGACAGTCCCCTGTTTAAGGTCGAGATTTTTCGCCGATTCCAAAATGGCCTTCATGCGGAATTGATAAGCCTTCTTGTCGCATTGGACCCTCGGCGCCCGAACCGATGGCCCCTTCGCCCTATTAAGCATTCGAAACTGAATTCCTGTGGCATCGGCATTTAAGCCCATTGAGCCTCCCATCGCATCTATTTCGCGCACAATATGTCCCTTAGCTAGCCCACCAACCGCCGGGTTACAGGACATTTGCCCGATCGTGTCCAAGTTTTGGGTTAACATTAGAGTACGACATCCAAGCCGGGCGGCGGCTTGCGCCGCCTCGATTCCGGCATGTCCACTGCCTACGACCAATATTTCATACTTTGTGGGTAATTTATACATAAGTATTTAATAGTCAGCCCTTTGCGTGAATCCGGGGCCTGCTGCCGGCTTCTGTTTGGGCTGCCGCTGGATTTTGCAATGTCTGTATTGCAGTGTATGCCATGCGGCCGAGTACCACTAGAAGCAGTGCTGTTGTAACAAAAGCGCCTCCCCATATCCAATACTCAATCACACGGGGATAACTTTTCCCCCGCATAATGCGCACTGCAAACTGACCCAGCGTGCCCGCATAAACGTATAAAAAAAGACCAGGCATCCGCCCGATCGTCGCCCAAAGCATGTAGCTGCCAAACGGGATCTGTGTTATGCCGTAAAAATAATTCAATAGGCTTGTCGGGAAGAGTGGATGAAGTTGACTCAACAAGATAATCTTCCAGCTTTCGCGCTCAACCGCGGGTCCTAATGCGCCCAGCGTCGGATTACGTGAGAGTTTTTGCTGAAACCATCGTCTGGCGATCCACCGGCTTAGGGAAAAGGAAATTGCTGTAGCAACGATGTTACCCGCCAGCACGATTAAGAATCCCCACCATAATCCAAAAAAGAAACCGCCGCCGACAGCAAGAACGCCACCGGGAAGCAGGAGAATGTTACAAGCAGCAAAAAGCAGCGGGTAGCAGACGGCTCCCCAAGCACCCCAGCTCATTACATGCTGTTGCGATGTCTCGATAAAACTGACGATCGGAAGGAAGTGCGAAAGCACGATTGCCAGTACAACTGCAATACCGAAAGCTCCAGCTTGCCAGCAAATCGCGCGGCTGACCTTCGGCATCCGCAAATTTTGCTCGCGTCACCAGCTTCGCGCAAATGTCGCGAGTGCGTATCGGGCCTTCAGGTCTCGTACCGTTTAACTAGACACTCGAGGCCTCTGCGTTTTTACGACGCGCAATACCGAGGCTGTCAAAGATCATCCGGGTGGCGTCGGAACGATTGAGTGTGTAGAAGTGAATACCGGCGACATCGTTATCCAGAAGATCGTGACATTGCTCTATCGTGAAATGCAGGCCGACGCGCCTGACCATCTCAGGATCGTTTTGGCAACGCTGTAACGCGCGCAGAAGCCTGGCAGGGAACCGAGCCCCGCCGGCTAGCTCCGCTATTCGTTTAAAGCCACCAATGGAGGTAATTGGCATGATGCCAGCGATAATGGGAATGTTAATATCGGACAGCGCACAGCGTTCGCGGAAATCGAGAAAATCGCGATTATCGAAAAACAGCTGAGTGACAATGTAGTCAGCGCCAGCGTCTACTTTCGCTTTAAAGTAATCCATTTCGAGCAACCGATTCGGTGTGGCAGGATGTCCTTCAGGGAAACCAGCCACTCCGACCCCGAAACCGCGCTGGTCCGGATGCGCGCCGCACTGGTTGAATCGGCGAATAAATTTAACCAAATCGATTGCATGTTGAAACGAGTCCCGCGATTTATCGTAGGCAATTCCAACCGGCCTATCACCGCCGAGCGCAAGAATATTTCCAATAGCGGACTTCGCGTATCGAAGGAGAATGGCTTCGATTTCCTCCTCGTTGTGACAAACGCAGGTAAGGTGGGGAATCGGGT
>JBKPOB010000011.1:0-10538 GCA_046732875.1 Verrucomicrobiota bacterium
GCCCGAGATAGTCTGGCAAAGATATTAGATTGTGTTCCTTCAAGAAGCTGATCATTTCTGCTTCGCGGCTTTCATATGCTTTCAGGAAAGATTCCTGATCGGGAGGAATGTGAGCAGCCCGTTTCGGATCAGGATCGGCTAATTTCGGATCAGACAAAAGCGCCTCGAGGGCGCGATAACGCGCGAGCTCGGCCCGGCCGATCGTCTCTACCTGTGTGGCGTCGAGAGGGAGAAGCAAGACGTGCTTGAGATAATAGTTGTAATTCGCTTCGCCCATCGGCGAGAAATCGACCATCTTCGGCAGGCGCTTCTCCAGTTCGTCAGCATAATTGTGCACAGCAGCGAGAGCGGCATCGCGTGCTTTGATCAGGTCATCGTGCTCGTTAGGCGTGAGCCCGACATCGAGCGCCATCAAACTTTTGTTTAAGAGCGGATCGATCGAGCGCGCCGATTGGATCGCCAGCTGCGCATACAGCTTTACCGGACCTTGCAAATTAGCCAGGCCCTGCTTTAAGAGCGCTGGCATCTGTTTGAGCCGCGCCGTGGCAGCAACCGCGCGTTTTCTCGGCGTGTCGTATTCTTTTTTCAGCAGGGAAAAGATCGCATCCGTACATTCACGGATGTAAACCTGCGGGTTCGTGCGCTCGAATTTCAGAACGCGATCTCCGAAATCGACGTTCTCCAGTTGCGCGCGGAACAGGATCCAGTCGATGCGATCGTTCTTCGGCCAATTATCGGTCTTCATCGCGCGCACCTTTTCCAGAAGCGAACGCACATGTTGTGCGCGCTCTGCGATTTTCGCCGGTGAATAATCAGTCAGTCGGTCGTCCCACGTATGAAGCCCGACGTCGCTGCTGCGGACTGGATAATTTCCGTTCCGCCACGCGTAATACTCGTCAGCCATCTTGCGCAGCGCGTCAGCCGCGTTAGCACTCTGATTCTTGAATGCGTCGGTGCTTATGCCGGGTGTTGACTTCGTGATCAGCGCCTTGTTTGAAATATCCGGGTTACGCTGGGAAGGAGTCTGGGCGCGGACAACCACAAGCGTTATTCCGAGCAATGTTGAAGCGACGACTGACAAGCGAGCGTTACGCATGAGGCGAACTCTAATGCCTGCTGCCGAATCGCAAAACGCAAAGCGATGATGTTGTAGCTGGGATCGGGGATCCCGGCCGTCACAAATCGGCAGCATCTAGTTCTTCGAACAATTGCTGTTTCAAATGGCGACGCGCGGCCTTTTTGATTGCGCGCCGCTCGGCCGCTACGGCCTCTTTCTCCACCTGGCGTTCTTTTCGTGTCCGCCTTTCGACCGACTGTGCCAAATGCGAAATTTTCGGGCGATGCGCACCGATTTTTCTCTCCTTTGGCTTTGCGTAGGGATCCACCGATCAAGGTTAACGTTTCTTATTCGCGATAAAAAGAACGGGAATAGCGGCAAGTTGAAGAATGACTGAGAACAGTACCACAGCGAGGACCGATTTATCGTATAGCAGCCCCATCACCACGGTCCCAAGAAACCATGCAATTCCGTATCCGGTATCAAACAAGCCAAAAGCCGTGCTTCGTTTCTGCGGTGGAATAACGCCGGTAAGCATCGCCTGAAACAGCGAACCCTGCGCACTCATTCCAATTCCCCAAAAGATCATTCCAATGAACGCAAAGACCGACGTGCCTAAGAAAACTAACGGCGCGGCAGCGGCAGAAATCAGAAAAGCGAACAACGACACATTTGGACCAAACCTGTCAAATAGTCGGCCTAGCGGAATGGATGCAAGCGCACTGGCTGCCATCGCGACTGCATAAGAAACCGGAATCAAGTTTCCCTGCACGACGTTTGCTTTTTGAAAATGAAAACCGATCAATGCGAAATCGGCGAACCCAGCGGCGAGCAACGCGCCTGCTGCGAGATAAGTCCAGTAGGCTCGCGTCAGGTTAGTCGTCGCCAGGGCGTGTCCGGCGCCTGCTTCCAATTCGTGCGGCCGCGGGTGAAGAAGACGCGCCAAGACCAAAGTACCGAGACAAAGCAAGGCTGGAACAAGCAGGATACCAAAACCGGTTTGATACCCGCGATTGAGATAAAGAACTAGCGCCATAGCTAACGGTCCGATTGTTGCGCCTGCTTGATCGAGTGCTTCGTTCAGTCCAAATACCCAACCGGCGCCGATTGATCTGCCGGCGTACGAAAGCATCGCTTCTACGGTCGGTTTGCGGATGCCGCGACCGACGCGCTCGGAAACTACGAAAGTGGCGGCGAGCGGCCATTGTCTGGTAAGCGCCAACGCCGGCACGGCGAGCATATTGATGGTATATCCCAGGAAGGCGAACGCCCAATGTTTATGCGACTTGTCGGCGAAATATCCGGAGATAGAACGCAGTCCATAGCCCAGTAGCTCGCCCAAACCTGCGACAAATCCTACAATCGCCGCGCTGGCGCCCAAGGAACCGAGAAACGGACCGATGATCCCGCGGGCGCCTTCATAGGTGAAATCGGCGAAGAAGTTTGCGATGCCGACGATGAGGACGAAGTGAAGGGCCGATCGATTTTTCATTTAACCACGGATGAACCGGACCTCTGAAATGCCGAAGCACGAATGTCGAATGACTTGAAACTGTTACCGGAGCCGGCGGAGTCTTTTAAGGCAAACGATCCGAATAAGCTGCGCATGCACCTTGGCATCGAATGTGAAAAGGATGGCGGCACGATATTCAAATGGCGAAAAGCGGCGATCCGAACTCGGAGCGATGCACCGTTTGGGCTCCATTCCCGGCCGATACTGATTACTTCGTGCCGAGCAACAAGCCTTTCATGGTCAACCTGCAAGTCGAGAATCTGGATGAAGCCCCAGTGCAATTGAAGACCGAAGGCTTCGATGTTAATCCCAAGGTGGAAAGTTGCGACTACGGCAAATTCGGCTGGATCACGGACCCGAAGGAAACCGAGTCGACTTTGGGAGCCGAGGTCTTCTTAATCTGTCATTCCGAGCGAAGTCGAGGAATCTCAAGTTCTCGTTTGTTAACTACGAACGCCGAAATGTTCGCTATCATGTAGTTCGCGACTGAGAACGTGGGCGGTGAGGGTTTCGAACCCCCGACCCTCTCGGTGTAAACGAGATGCTCTACCACTGAGCTAACCGCCCGATTTACCTATGAAAATCGACTTCGGTGGATTTGCCGTAAAATCGCTTGTCCACCTCTCTTGCACACCTGTATATTTTGGGACGACGAGAGAACGCAAACACGGCCAAAACGGTGTCTTTCAGAAGGTTGGCGAATCGCTTTATCGGTATTCATCGAACCGGGTCTATTATGCTCGGATCAAGAGGGACGGCAAGGAAATCAAGCGCTCCTTGGGAACCACGGACCCGACGCTCGCACGGCGTAATCTTGCAGCACTAAAGGATGAACTCCGCCAAATCGAGGGGTCTCAGGGACGCATGACTTTGGCGGAATTGGCCGACCGGTATCCTGCAACGATTCAGCATCAAAAGCCTAAAACGGTTCAACGGAAAAGATTCATCGTTGGACGAATCAAGAGCGACTGGCCGACTGGCAAGCTGACTCAGATCGGAAAGATCAAACCAAGCGATGTCGATCTGTGGCTGTCCCGATACCATTTTGGTTCGGCCTCACGAAATCTGTTCATCTCGTGTATTAAGGAAATCTCCGCGCTGGCTATACGGGACTGGATCATCGCCACTTCCCCCGCAGCGCACCTGCGCCACGCGAAGCGAGAAAAACCAATCCGACCGACTCATATCGGGCACAAGGCGCGCCTTACGTTCCGTTCGACCAGTGTGTGACGGCTTTATCGAATGAGCCTTGCGAAACCTACTGCTCGCAAGCACGGGGCGTGAGCCGCTAGCGTTTAGTTGCTAGCAAGCCTGTGTAAAGTCCTTCAACATCAGGCGGGGAACAAACCATTCTTTCTTGATGGCCGGTCAGCGGCAAAGGCACTCGGTAGACCTCATGAGACCGTGGCAAGCTGGTTGCGTGGTCTCTGGGGGGCTGGCGTAATTAGACGGGTAAGCAAAGGAGTCCGCGGCGTGGCGTTGCGTTATGTCTATGTGGAGCAAAGGAGGATAAAGAGATGAGCACATGAACTAAAACTATCACTTAACACATCGTCAAAAGAACGAACAATTCTGAAGTCGCTCGAAGAGGGCAAAGAAATAGTTGATGCAAACAATATGAAAGAGATAAGAGAAGGAGACATAGATTATGCCAAATTGGTGTAGTAATGAACTAACCATCAAAGGAACAGAAAGTGAAATCGATCGGTTTCTTAATGCTGTAAGGAGTAAAGATTCACGATTCGATTTTAATACTATCAGCCCCGAGCCAGGAACCCTTGGAACTGAGGAAGGAATCGAAAAGTGGTACGAATGGCGCTATAAGAACTGAGGGACTAATCATCCCATCGGTGATACAGACTTGTGGATTTCACCGCTCTCTATCTCGCCTGATACGGGTCAATTCCAAATTGACTTGTGCTTTGATACTGCTTGGTATCCCCAATTCCGGTAATCCTCGAGGCCTAAAAGAGATTCCCACAACTCGAATTTGATCTTGAATATTTCGAGCTCGGCGGGTGTTTTTGCAAAGGCGTTTACCGGGTGAAAAATGGCATCCCCCTGACGAAACGCTATGGATTAATTGACCAAAAGGCACACTCTTACCTACAACGTTTAACAAATATCTCCCACTAGACCACGATTAATAGTTAGCGATGAGTTACTATCAGCAATTAACAGCTTTATAGCAGGCTGGAATCTCGGCTGTGTTGAGGCTGTAGGCCCGAGGAGCAGCCATCATGATAACAGGCTGTGAGCGCGTTGCTTTTGAGCCTAGAAAGCTAAGCGTTTTTTCATAAGGCTGTTGGGAGCTCATAAGCATGCTTTTTCTCTAGCCTCGCAAGTTTTTCCCCCGGCATACCCCGCGAAGGAAGTGCTTGGCTTAAACGGGCAGGGCGGATAACAAGGTTTACGCCTTCACATTGCCAACGGGAACACCTACGCCTACTCCTATAGCAACACCGCCAGGTACACCTATGCCTAGTCCAACCGCGACGCCACCCGTTACTCCAACGCCGCCAGCGACTCCTACACCTACAGCTACGCTTTCGCCGATAGGTAGTCCTACCGCAAGTCCGACAGGCACGCCCACAGCTAGTCCGCGGCCGACGCCAACACCCAGACTAGAGGAACCGCGAGGCCACGCCCGACGCCGCATCCTCGTCCGTAGACCCGAATCCCGGTGATGCGTGATCCCCTCTGAAAGCGGCAGTAACGCGTTGAGGAGTCGCCGCGGCGATCGTTCCACCTTAGGTGGATCGACTTCTCCATTGGCTGGCCTTAGCCTTGGGCGAAGGTGGCTGAAGACGATGGCAAACGCCGAACGCGGCGAATTATCGGTAGTTACTTGTGTCCGGCATAGGTGATGCCGGTCGCGAAGCGGCAGCAAGATCTCTGTAGGCATGCGCTTCTAAGCTAATCGTGTAAGACAAGCACTGTCGGAAAACTTAACACAACATTATTTTTCTTACTACGAGGTAATCCTTGACAAACAGTCACTGAATTGCGTATTGATTGGAGTACCGCATTGCTTTTGTTGGAGTAGTTGAAAACGGCTCTGATTTCCCATTTTCGCTTCACACTAATTATGAATTTTCTACTTACGTTCTTTTGTTGCTTCGTGCCAGAAAGGTCGGGTTCGCTGTCCGAGCGTTAGCAGCTCACAGCAGTATGTCTTTTTGGACGCAAAAAAAAGTCGTGGTCACTGGTGGGCGTGGGTTCATCGGCTCGCATCTCGCTGAACGCCTCCTCAAAAATGGCGCGAATGTGAGAGTGGCCGATTCTGTCCGCTCCGAGCGCCCAATGAATCATCCTGCGGCTCTCGATCTCGAGTTCTATCAGGTCGACCTGGCCGATCCAGGGAGCTGTAGAAAAGTTTGCCGCGGAGCGGACGTTGTCATGCATTTGGCGGCGAAAATTCGTGGTGTCGGCTACAACGTGAAGCATCACGGAGAGATGTTTTTCTCCAATGCGATAATGAACCTGCACGTGATGGAAGCTGCGCGCCTGGAGGGCGTAGATCGATTTCTATGCGTAAGCACCGTCGGTGTTTACCCGAAAGACTGTCAAGTTCCGACGCCCGAAGAGGACGGATTCAAGGGGGAGCCGGAGGCCAGTGGATATGGGTACGGGTGGTCGAAGCGGCAGGCAGAAGTGCAGGCACGCTGCTACAAGGACGAATACGAAATGAAAATAGCCATCGTGCGCCCCTATAACGTATACGGTCCGCGGATGGACTTTAATCGCGAGACTGCCCCGGTTGTCTCTTCGCAGATAAGAAAGGTGCTCGAAGCTAAAGACGTTCTTATAGTATGGGGCGACGGCGAGCAGAGCCGTTCGTTTACTTACGTTTCCGACGAAGTCGCTGGAATGATGCTCGCGGTGGAGAGGTATCCCGAGGCGGATCCTCTGAATATTGGAACGAGTGAAGAGATTAAGATTAAAGATCTAGTGCGATTAATCGTCCGTTTAACAGGCAAAAATCTGAAAATTGTGTTTGACACCGGAAAACCTACGGGCGCCGCCAGACGTTGTCCCGATATCTCAAAAGCCAGCCGTTTGATCGGTTATCAACCAGAGGTCTCGATGGAAGAGGGTCTGCAAAAGACGATCGCCTGGTATCGGGAGCACGCAGAGATTCTCCAATGCGCGGAGATCCTTCAATAAATTTACTTGCGACGCGGACGCGAGTAGCCGGTTTCGATCTCAAATACTCCGAGGGCGAAGTGCGCTCAATCATGGAAGGCTTTGAAGGGGTGATTCGGAGCGGATTCATTAGCATGGGGACCAACGTTGCGGAGTTTGAGCGACAATGGGCAGATTACTGTGGAGTGAAATACGCTGTTGGGACCGCCAACGGTACCTGCTCAATAGAAATGATTCTGCGTGCCATCCTCGTCCAAGGCGGCACCGTAATCGTTCCAAGCCATACATTCATCGCCAGTGCCGCCGCTGCGATACGTGCGGGCGCTAAAGTGATCTTTGTCGACTGCCAACGTGAGAACTTTCAAATGGATCCCGAGGATCTGCTCCGAAAGATCAGGCCGGATACCAGGGCCGTCATGCTGGTGCATATGAGCGGCATCATTTCGCCTCATCTAGATGAAATCAGAGATATCTGTAACCGCTATGGCGTATCCTTGGTTGAAGATGCTGCTCACGCGCATGGAGCAACTATCGATGGGAGAAAGGCCGGTTCACTTGGGCTCGCCGGCGCCTTCTCGTTTTTTTCCACTAAGGTGATCACCACAGGTGAAGGAGGAATGATCACAACTGACGATGAAAAGATTTACAAGACTGCATGCGCTCTCCGCGACCACGGCCGTTTCGGGTCCGAACCGAACGTTCATCACGACATCGGCTATAATTGGCGACCGAGTGAATTCAACGCGGTCCTGGGTCTCGAGCAGATGCGTCGCGTGGATGAAATTCTACAGCGTCGAAGGCAAATTGCTCGCGAGTACGATCGGAAGTTGAAAGCGTTGAAAATTCCTGGGATCAAACTGCTCGAAATTCCTGCTCGTGTGCAGTCTTCCTACTATAAATACATCCTATATCTGGAGCCCCCCCTCCAACGGGAGAAGCTTAAGCAAATTCTCAAGCAGGAATATGGGGTTTCTTTGCCGGGTGAGCTTTACAACCGCGACTGCCACACACAACCCGTGTTTACTCGGTACCCGGAGACAGTTGTGCCGCAACCAAAGGAGAGTTTTCCTGAAACAGAGTACGTAGTCTCAAACCATTTCTGTCTGCCGCTTTACCCCTCTCTTCGCGACGAGCAGGTCGACCATGTTGTAGCTTGTCTCGATACAGCAGTTCGTTCCCTTTCGCGCGTTTAGCTATGCCTGTTTATTCAATTGCAATGGTTGCCGCCTGCCCATTTCCAGCGAACCACGGCACACCGGCGGCAATTAAGGAAATGTCGGAGGAACTTGCCAGGCGCGGACATTCGATTCGCGTTGTTACCTACCCGCTCAGCGATGACATTCCGGTCACTGGCATCGAAATCGACCGAGTGGGCCACGTTGGCTGGAATCGCGAGGTCAATGTGGGCCCGAGTTATCAGCGACTCGTCTTCGATGCCATGCTCGCAAAGAAGCTCTCTCAAATTGTGCGTAGACGTAAAGTGGACGTGATCCACGCCCACAACTACGAGGCCATGCTCATCGGCGGCGTCGTTAGTCGGCTCACCGGGGTGCCTGTAATTTACAATGCAATTAACACGATGATCGATGAGCTTCCGTCATACAATTTTTTCCGGCCGCGCATGCTCGCCACCGGACTGGCCAAACTCCTCGATTACGTGGTTCCACGGATGGCTGACATAATCATCGCCGACACAGAGGAGTTGCGCTCGTTCATTGTGGAGCAAGGCGTCCATCCAGGGCGGGTGATCACGATCCACTCCGGTGTGCGGCCGGAAATGTTCCAGCGCGGCGACGGCGCACGCGTGCGGGAGCGCTTTGCAGTCGGCGACGGTCCGTTGATCCTCTACACAGGGACCTTCGATAAATTCCAAGGCTTGGACTACCTAATGGGGGCCTTTCGGATTGTCCATGAGCATAAGCCCGCTGCGTGGCTGCTACTCCTCAGCAGCACAGTTACTCGTGCTCACCGCGCCAAATATGAAATAATGGCGCGAGAGCTCGGTTACGCTTCGCGCTTCAGCGTCGCTTCATCCACTCTCGATGAGCTTCCGGATTTCCTCGCAGCAGCGGATGTGGCCGTTGTCCCGCGGCCACACTCACCGGGGATTCCCACAAAGCTCCTGAACTATATGGCGGCTGGAAATGCAATCGTTAGTTTTAGACGATCAGCGAGCATACTTCAGCACGGAGTGACAGCGTTCCTAGTTGAACCCGTGACAGCAGCTAGCTTCGCCGAGGGAATTTTAACTGTGCTCGATCAACCCACTCTTGCGCAGAAGATGCGCGCCAACGTAAAGAGCTTCGTGTTAGGGCGATTCGATTGGCCAAGTATTGCAGTAAAGCTCGAAGCCGTTTACGAAAAGGTCGTCCAAAAATCGCGTGGTGTGCTTATTAATCCAGGTCAAGCGACACCGACTGTCGACACGCAGCCCGCCGAAGTTGAGCACATAGCAGCTAACGATTAACAAGATTGGAGTCTATCTAATCAGTTGCGCTCGATTACGTGACCTCGTCGGGGCATTCCGACGCTTGTAAGGTATTCCGATGCTATTTAGGGCTCGGAAACGTTGTCACTCATTGCGTTACTTTCACTTGGTAGCACCTGGTCACCCTTCATTTTCCATTATCTCAACGCCTCTACCATCTCCCCTTATCTTCACTTCGTAGATTACGGGGCTAGACGCCGGTGGAAACGTTGGGGGTTCCATGTTTTGCGCGCGCTCTCGCAGCTCTGTGCCTAGTCTGTTAAGCTCCTCTCGGCCTTCGGATGTATTGAGCCTTCGGCTAATCGATTCGTCTTCTTCCGAAGTCATTTCAGCCTTAAGGCCGGAATCTGGTCCAGTTGCTCAGGCGATATTACGACTTGGTTAAACGTCTGCAGACCGGCCTTCCATCCGAAGATACGGCTCGATGAATTGGTTAGGTCATGAAATTGAGAGGTGTTAGAGACCTGCAGAGGTGGATTCTGGGCCGCGTTCGTAGCGCCTTAGCCGCAGTGAGCATCAGGAAAGAACTGTAAATTCCTTGACGCCTAAGCGCCGGGCAGCCTCGCACGCACCTAGCTCAATGGCTAACACGCGCACGACTTCCCAATCTACGGTAGGCTTGGTCCGCGGTTTTGTTGTCCTTCTCTGCATATTTGCTACTCCTTTATTGTGTGGCGCATTTTGTTTCAGTCAGGCTCAAAAGCCCTTGCGACTTGGGACAGTTGAAGCATAGCTTTCTGCCTCGCTGTTGTCCTATGCGCAAAGGGTATCACTGTCGGAAATCTTGACGATCTCTGCTAAACGCCGCCTCGCCAATTTTTTTCGTGCAACCTCTTTTGCAACGACACACGATATGCATTGGACGCGTGGGGTAACAGGGTATGAACACACCGCGACTTCTAATCATTGGACTGGACGGAGCGACCTTTGACCTTATTTGTCCCTGGATTGCTGAAGGAAAGTTGCCAAACCTCGCCGGTCTCATGAAAAACGGGACATGGGGCAGGCTGGCATCAATCCTCCCGCCCATTACTCCGCCAGCTTGGACTTCGTTCATGACCGGCAAAAATCCGGGTAAGCATGGCATTTTTCATTTCTTGGAAGCAAGGCCCGGCACTTATGAGTTGAGTTACTTGAACGGCGCCTCGCGCCGCGCAAAAACCATTTGGCGCATGTTGTCCGACGCCGGTTACACCGTCGGCACCATGAACATACCATTCACCTATCCGCCCGAGCACCTAAATGGCTTCCAAATCTCTGGCATGGATACGCCCTCGGAGAAGAGCCCGTTCGTTGATCCGCCCGAGCTGCACTCTGAGCTGGTGAATCTGCTC
>JBKPOB010000012.1:0-18154 GCA_046732875.1 Verrucomicrobiota bacterium
GGGGCGATTACTCTGGTGCAGCGGTCGACAATCTCGATAACACCATCTGGCTGGGCACCGAGTACATCCCGGATATTGCACGAACAGAATTCGCAAACTGGGCCACTTACATTACGCGTTGGTCCCCGTAACCATCGGCGCGTAGCAAAAGACTGAAGCGCGTCGAGTACGTGTCAAAGCGAAAAGCACAGCGCCAAACCGTGAGCGCAACCGCAGTAACGCAAGGACTCGCCTTACGCAAAATTGACAAGCCCGAGCTTCGACTTTTGTACGCGCTGCTAAGCAAAAGCCGCCTTTACGCTCACGGATGAAAAAACGGCGCCGCCAAGAAAAAGCGCAGCGGCCACGAGGGCTAGGAATTTGAACGGGGACTTTAACCTAGCCGGTGTTCATCTATAAGCACGGCAAATCCGGACCGCCTCTCCGCACCATGGGACCCGCAGTCGCTGCCCTGCCTTATTGTTTCGCTTTTAAAAAGGAATGTGGTCGGGCGAGTTTTTGCTAATGACCAGCGGTGTCGGAATTCCTGACAATCGCAGACAAGCGATACGTAAGAATTGGTGAGTTTCACCAATTGAGCGAAAATCGAAAAGGCACTTTTACAACCTACGATAACTTCACAAATCTGCTTCGTGAAAGCGTGTCAACGTGGTCGGTCACCCTGAAATCATCTGCGGGAACGCTACGCTTCGCAAACACGATCTGCGGACACCATCTGTTTCCTTCCTCTTCCTCTTGCTCCTACTCATGCTCCCGCTCTAGCCTTGATCAACAGCTCGCGATCATCTGTTTACATAAGATGTCCGACCACCAGTCAGGCTGGAATAATGCCCTTTGTTCGTCGGCGATGGAGCAGGGGAGGGGTGGGCGTCGCGATAACATTTTGTGACGAGACCAAGTACGAATGCCGCGAGAACAAAGATGACCACTCGTTTTTCCATCGAAGTGAGGCGGAACCTCTGCTTCGCTTGAGCCAGTTTGGAGCGCCAGCGTTTCTTCAACTTTGTTCTTTCTGTTGCGACCGCCCTATCTCATTGACGTACAAGGGATGCACTTAACAGGAGTGGCATCGTCCAGACACTGACGTTTGAAAAGTGGTGAGTTCGTTTCGTTTTTTGTAATGAGTTGCAAAACGCGGCTTGCCACTGTGCAGCGTTTTAACGCACTATTCTCTCTATGGAGCAAGAAATCGACTGCAAGATCCTATCTAATTCTCGTTAGGTCTTACAAATGTCTCTTCGATAGTTTGAGATACGCCAGCTACAGTGATCATCGGCAAAATTACGTTTGAATTTCCCGTACGCGCCCACGCGAGCTTGCTGGTCGGTGTCGTTCTCCTGATCGCAGCGTGTTCGCGGCATGATTCTACGGTTGCCTCGTCGGCGCTCAAGCCAATCGACAAAGCTGCGCTGCAGTCCCTCTTGGACACGACCGTCAAGGAACTCCTGATCCCCGGCGCCGTGGTTCTCTTGCGCACACCTGAAGGTAACTTCGCCGCCGCCAGCGGCACCACCCAACTGAACACCAGCAACCCGCCCCGCCCTGACACCCACTTCCGGATCGCCTCGAATACCAAGACGATGACGGCCGCGGTGATCATGCAACTGGCTCAGGAGAGCAAAGTCAGCCTCGACGATCCAGTCTCGAAGTACGTCCCCGAAGTGCCCAACGGCGGCAAGATCACCATCGCCGAGCTTCTGGAAATGCGTAGCGGCCTGTACAATTACACCAACGATCCCATAATCTCGGCAACCATAGACACAGACCCAGCCAAGGTTTGGACTCCCGCCGAGTTACTGGCAATTGCATTCGCGCACCCACCCAGTTTCCCGCCGGGTGCAAAGTACGAGTACGTCAACACGAACTATGCGCTTCTCGGTCTCGTCGCTGAAAAGGTCGACGGCAAGCCGCTGGCACAGGCGATGCAGGACCGATTATTCGGCCCGCTGGGATTACAACACACCCTGCTCCCTGCCAGCACCGTGAACACCATCCCCGAACCGTACTCGCACGGCTACCTCTATGGCAGTTCCTCGGTCGCTTTGGTGGGTGAACCGCCTTACTCGCCCGAGGTTCAGGCTGCGGCACGGGCTGGCACGCTCGTGCCGAAGGACTATACGGACGTGAACCATTCCTTTGCCGAGGCCGCCGGCGGCGTCATTTCCACCGCGGACGATCTCGCCACCTGGATCAAGGCATTGGTTGCGGGCCGCGTGCTCGACTCCGCCTACCAACGCCGCTGGCTCGATAGCTTGCAACCCGAGGACCCGAGCAAGCCCGAGGGCCAAAAGTACGGGTACGGCATCGCCCAAGTTAGCTGGGGACCGAACACGATTTATTTTCACGGCGGCGAGACCCCGGGCTACAACTCGAAAATCAGCTACGACCCGGCCAACGACATGACGCTTATCGTGTGGACCAATCTGACTGTATCACTCGACGACCAGCAGACTGCCAATACCCTCTGGGTGAAGGTGCTCGATCAGATCTACAAAGTGTCACCGCTGTCGCCCTCTTCATCGCCGAAAAATTAGGCAAAGCCGGTTGGAGTTGGCTTGTGTTGCAACCAGCGCGCACAGATATAAAGAACCCGATCGAAAAGAGAGAGGCTAAAGCTGGCCAAGCCGATTTGACTCCTGCCGCCCCAAGGTATCTTCTCCGCTTAAATCATCACATTTTACATTATGATCCAATCCTTACGTCTTCCTTCGCTTCTCCTGTTGTTCGCACTTCCGTTCGTGGCGCAACCGCTCCTACCTGGCAGTCTCCGGGCGGCAGAAAAAATAGAGTTCCCCGCTGCCAGCCAACACTCGGTCGTAAAACAGCGTGTCGGGTTGACCGATGTCGAGGTGGATTATTCGCGCCCAAACAAGAACGACCGCGAGATTTTCGGTGGCCTGGTGCCTTACGGTAAGCTGTGGCGCACGGGCGCCAACGCGCCCACCAAAATTAAGTTCAGCAAAGCGGTAACGCTCGGCGGCAAGGAGATCCCGGCCGGTGAGTACGCACTTCTCACGATTCCGACACCGAACGAGTGGACCATCATCGTTTCGAAGGACGCGAAGATGCAGAGCACGGCCGATTATAAGCAGGAGAACGATGCCGCGCGTATCACGGCGAAACCGGAACCCATTCCGGTGACGATCGAGACGTTCACCATCGGGCTAGCTGATGTAAAAGGGGCTTCCGCAACGCTTAATTTCCTTTGGGATAAAACGCGCGTGCCAGTGAAGTTGACCACGGACGACGTCGAGCAGGTAAGCAAGCAACTCGATGCAATCGTTAGCGCAGGGACTCCGCTCGATCCGCGCACCGCTTATCAGGCCGCAGCCTTTCAGTATGACAACAACAAGGACATGAAGCAGGCGGCGAAGTGGATCGACCAAGCGCTGGAGAAGAACCCAGACGCCTACTTCATGCACTACAAGAAGGCGCAGATTCAGGCTAAACTTGGCAACAAGAAAGAAGCCACTGTCTCGGCGCAAAAGACCATCGAACTCCTGAAGAAAGACAAAGCGCCGGACGAGTCCGCGATCAAGAACGCCCAGCAGATCATCGACAGCTCGAAGTGAGGATCAGCTTCCATCTACGAGACCGAAAAACCGTGATGCGAATGGCACTAACCAGGCGATTCAGCTATGCACATCCAGCGAAGACATAACGTCGGCAAGGAAGAAGCAATCCACAAGATCGACTCCTTTCTTGACGACTTAATGCGCCGCCAGTTTCCGGGCGATGTTGCGATTAAAGAAGCCTCCAGGAGTTGGTCGGACAACGCCATGCGGTTCTCTTTCAAAGCTAAGAAGGGTTTCTTCGGCACCACGATTTCCGGCATCATCCGCGTAAACGACGACTCCGTCGTTATGGACTCCGACTTGCCAGCCTTCGTCACGGCGTTTGTTTCCGAAGATCAAATCCGGAACGTGATCAACGAACAGTTGGACGGCTTATTTTCGGCTTAAGCCAATGCCGACCTTGCGATATTTCACTGCTAATGCGCCCACCATTATCGCCCTAGCGGCGTCGAGATGTCGGTACCTGTCGGCGGCGTGAATTCGAACATCGAGGCTGGAACCGATTCGCGGGTCTGATTCGAATAGCTGGTGACGATCTGATCGCCATTTGGCAGTAGCATATCGGTACGTTCGACCCGCAACTGGTTATTGATTCGTAAGTCGAGCTTCTGAAACACGCGTTTCATCGAGGCCGCTCGCGGGAGCAATCTCAGATCATATCCGTTACCAGTTTTTGCTGCAGCGATCTGGAAAGTGTTTTCGACGTCCTCCAGGTTCAATGAAGAATTGATCGCTGCCACTGTGGAATCGAGCGGCGACCCTTTGCCCAGCGGGTAACGCTCCGCTGATTTAAAGTTGGGGTAATAAATCCAGAGCTGACGGCCATCGCTCACGGTGAGGCTGGCCGAACTGCCTTTCACTTCGCGTCGGAACTTGTTAGGCGGTTGAAACCAAACTTTTCCCGAACTAACGATCGGCTTCTTCATCAGTCGAATCATTCGTTGTTCCTGAAAATCGGCCTGTGTGATTCGGTTCTGCCGAATTCCAGCGAGGAGATTTTTCAGATCACCTTCTGGCAGCGGTGCGCTGTTCGCAGCTGATCCCACCACTGCGGAGAGAACCATTACAGATAAGACGGTGCGCATGCGCTGATTTTATACGGCGAGATCAGATTCTCAAAGCAGGTCCCGCGAGAGCGTTCATTCGCCAAAGTGACGGCGGCGTTACTTTTGCAACGCAGCGCGCCGATTCAAATAGTTGTCCATTTTACTGCATGAAAATCGTCATCTCATTAGTGAAAGGAGAATTGTAAACATGAAAACTACCAACTCGCTGCGCGTTCGCGTTTCTCGTTTCTTTGGCGATCGATACGCCTATAGAGAACGACCAGATTATTTGATCGAGCTCGTCGCCTTCGGAATAATCCTCATCACTGTAGCTCTGTCGCTGGCTAATGCGATGACAACGACGTTGAAGTGAACGCGACCGCCGCCGAGGCTGCGCCCTACCCCGAAAGAGATAGAACTAAAGTCCAGTGTGGGAATCTGGCAGAAGCATTGTCAAACCTTAGATCAAAGGAGGCTCATGAAAAACAAGAAGAACTACATTGCGACATCTACTGCGACCCTTACCGAAAACGGACTGCTGGCCGCGTCGCTGCAACATCAGCGTCGCAAGGTAACCGAGTTGAACCAGCGTCGCGCACAGCACGAGCAGGTGCGCGGGTTGTTTCGAAGTAGCTTGACCTGGTTATTGGCGCGCTCTCATAGCATCGTCGCTGATCGACGATTCCGTCGGACTTCTGCAGAGAGAATCCTTCCGCGGCACACTTGAAGCTTTCAACTTAGTCAATGACGATGCGCCAGGAACTCCACACTTACTCAGCACTGCTTCAACAGATCCACAATGATTTGCGGGTCCAACATCCCGAATGGATCCAGCCAAATGGCGAGTCTCCGATGTGTGATTCCTATGAGGCCCGTTTGATGAAATTGCTGGATGCCTTCGAGACCAAGGGAATCCAACGAGAAAACCGTGCGGTCTGAGCACCACATGGGTGTCGGTCAGCGATAGTCTAAACCTGCCAACCGCGAAAAATTCGTCACCGGCAATTTTCATGGTTTGCCGGTTCCTTTCGATTCGATCGTTGTTCTTTTATCATGCTCGGGTTGTGCCTCCAGCAGAGCGTCCCCAACACTGGCGAGCTGACGTTTATAGCAAAAGAAAGCGAAGATGGCAGAAGCCAGCAGCATCAACTTCCACAGGACGAATTGAGACCGCCTCCAATGATCAAACATGGCGACGCTCGCCAGCGCGCTGACGAAAAAGAAACTGACCTCGCTAATGCAGAGCAGGACATGGCCCAATACAACCCGACGACGGAACCGGATTTGCGGCTGAAGACGGCGACCGTACCAATAGGCCGATTGCATTACCACAAGGCCAAACACCGCGACGACAAAGTCCTTAGGCGTACCGACCACGACCTCTCCGGCAGTCAACTCCTGGTAGTCAGGAAGCGCGTCCCAGAAAAACACCTGGGCTCCTGCAACCTGCGCAATTATTGCGCACCAGAAAAGAGCTTTGGTTGCGGAGCCGTTCATTGTCCTCTCTTTCAATAATTAAGAACGGTCGAACGTCGGCATCGCAAGCTGAAAACGAACGACAATTCGTATGGACGCACGTTTTATGTAGACGCGGTATTTTTCGTAACTTACTTTTGATACTTAGGCAGGCTCTCAATTGGAAAGAGGCTGGCACTAACCAGATCGCGCCAAACAGGCTTACCAGTTTCGCATGTCTCGGGAACAAAGGGCTTTGAGCTGCGCAGCATTAAGAATTGTGCAGCACCTCATCTTGAGAAAGCATTCTTTGGGTGCGAAAGTCGCGTCGTGAAAATGAATGGTGCGATCTGCGGGCACACAGTCGCACCGGTTCCAAAGCAGCGCCGTCGTCGGTTGGTCATGTCGTTTGAAATGGTGCGGCTGGATCGCGCGTCGTCCGAGCCGCTTTACCAACAACTGTATCGTCAGATACGAGAAGAACTGGAGAGCGGCAGCTTTGATTCAAGCGCTTCCCGTGTGCCTTCCTCACGAGTTCTCGCAGCAACCCTCCGCATTTCGAGACCGACCGTAAACCATGCGTTCTCAAAACTGCTTGAAGAAGGCTATCTTCAAGTCCGGAAACGGTCTGGCATCTTTGTCGCCGATCACTTACCGGCAACCTTTCTGAAAGCTGCCAGACTGACGACGACCGCGCGCAGCGAGCACTCTCCGCGTGTCGCTCGAAGAGTGACCAGAATGGCCGATTTCCGCAGCGGACGACAACTCGACGTTGGCATTGGCGGTCCGCCGTCCGTGACGTTCGTTGCGGGATTGCCGGCTGTGGATGAATTCCCGATTGCTGTTTGGGAGCGCTTGCGCGAGCAGGTTTTGGCAAAGAAGGGAGCGCACTTATTGCGCTATGCCTCGAGTCGTGGCGAGATCGAACTAAGGAAGGCAATCGCTGCTTACTTGTGCGACTTCCGAGGCGCCAATTGTCATCCCGACCAAATCGTGGTCGTAGGTGGCATGCAGCAGGCGATACTGGCGTGCGCGCTGGCGTTAGTCAATGAGGATGAAGTGGCATGGATCGAAGATCCCGGCTTTCTTCAGGCACGTAATGTCTTGGCGTTTGTCGGCGCCAAGCTGGTGCCGCGCCCGATCGATTGTGAGGGGCTGGTAATCGGGAAGTGCTCACGGCAAAATTCTCCCAGACTCGTTTTCGTCACACCGTCGCACCAGTTTCCTTTCGGTGTGACGATGAGTTTGAAGCGGCGGAAAGCCCTGATTGAGTTCGCGGAGTCGCGCGATGGCTACATCCTGGAGGATGACTATAATTCCGAGTTCCGTTTCGATGGGCCGCCGCTGCCGTGTCTTCAAGGTTTGGACAATGCCGGTCGGGTGATTTATGCCGGCACCATGAGCAAGATCCTTTATCCATCGCTGCGCCTCGGTTTTTTGGTCGCACCGCCACAACTTGTCGACACCCTCGTTAAGGTGCGCGCCATCATGGATCAGCACTCCCCGGCGATTGATCAAGCTACGCTGGCGCGTTTCATCACTGAAGGATTTTTCCTCAGCCACGTGAAACGGATCCGCGAACTCTATGCCCAGCGACGTCTATTCTTTATCGAACAATTCCAAAAATGGCTGGGAGACTATTTCGATCTGGAGATAACGCCCGCCGGTTTGCACTTCATCGCCTGGCTGCGACGGAAAGAAGATTTCCCGATATTTCTGCGTGCTCGTGAGAAAACCGGCGTTTGGCCCCGGCCTCTTTCATTCTTCTGCATCAAGGCTCAGTTGGATCCGGCATTTGTCTTTGGATTTGCGGCCTGGTCGCAAGCACAGATTGAACAAGGGTTGGCAAAGCTAGCGTTGGCGGCTAGACAACTGAAGCAGCGTGGCGCGGGAAACGGTTCATCGTTTCGAATCCACCCTTTCTCACCTGCCACAAGTCCATATTGGCCGCCGACAGCTATCCCATCAACCTAACTGGCTAAACGAAAATTGGATTCAGCAACCCGGCCGGGCCCCTTTCAAACTCCAGTCGCCGACTAGAAAGACTTGCGGACGCAGCCCGTGGATTGCGGCTCATTTGCGAAGCGCGCCGTCGTCCACTTGATGAGCGGTTCTTCAAGCGGCGTACCGGATTGGCTGATCGTGATGTGGTCGCGCCCGGCGAATGTCCAATACTCGAGTCGTTGACCAACAGCGCAGCGCTCTTCGACATACGTGTCGGTGGCAGCCGACGGCACCACGGTGTCCGAGAGACCTTGTGCGATTACGACGGGAGCCGGTATGAGACCGTCCGCCGTGTTCTGCTCAAGCCGAGATTGGAGCGCTTTGTTTGAACTCGTCGCCAATGCTGGACCGTCGAACGTCGCCGCCAGTGCCTCAATGCGTTCTCGATCCTCGGGCGGGACGAACTCGCATAAGTTTACTATCTGACGCGCAGCGCCGAGCGCCTCGGGGCGAACCGCTTGCTCGAATGTGATGTCAGGGTAGAAGCGGCTGTACGACAGCGCTAGATACGGTCCGAATCGCTTGTCCATTTCGACGTTGATCGCAAGAATGTTCCTAATGTTCGCGGACGGTGCGATTGCCGCGACACCGCAGATTTCGAGATCCGGTGCATAGCGCGGCCCGACAATGCCGGTCCAAAGCGCTGCGTGTCCCCCCTGCGAGTGACCCCACACCACCATCCGTTCGTCCAGCGTAAGCTCGGACATCTGCCGCGCGGCACGGACCGAATCGAGCGCCGCACGCGCTTCACCTTCGCCGATCAGGTACGGATGCGGGCCACCTTTTTCTGCGAAGGAGTAATCTGTCGCCACCACGACCCAGCCAGCCATCACGATCCGGTTTCGCTCGGGGACGCCCTTGGTCGGCAACGACACAAGCGACGGCATGCATTTCTGCAGCAGGCCCGTCGTGCCGTGCTCCCATGCGATGACAGGACGTGGGCCTACGGGAGGATCGGTCGGTGCGAACACGGTCGCCACTGCCGTCGCTGGCGTGCTGTCGTCCACACTGGTTGCATAGAGGATGCGCCAGCCTCGCACGCCGGGTGGCAGTGTCACGTCGTTGAGCGGTTCGCTCCGCAGTAACTCGCCAGGCTTGCGCGACACGTCCGACGGCGGATCGTAGAATGCATCTGGCGCGTGCGCAGTGACGCTCGCGCGAAATGCCTGGGATGTTGGCGTGGCGCTCGACTCTGACGACGCTCGCTTGGACCGATTGCAGCCAGCTCCGGCGAGCAGAACAAGCAGCACCGCGAAGCCAATCGAACGAAGTCCAGCAACGTTCATAAGGTCCTTAGGGAAGACGCGCTCCGAATACGCGAAGTTCTACAGCCGATCACACTCCACTATGATCCGCGTTTATGATGACGCTGGCAACGTGATCGAAGTGCATCGACACAAAGGCGATTTCAGAGAACCGTAGAAACGAGCAATCTCGGGTCTCATTTGGCGACCTTTGTTCCGCTACTTTCGGACGCTCTCGGCTCTACTTATTTCGATGTGCCGGCAACCCAAAAGCGGGCCCGACGAAACCAGATAATACGCAAAGTGGTCAGGTCGAAATTCGCCAACTGGATCTGGTGTTTTTGCCACATCGGCCTTTTAGGAAAGAGCAATTCAATTAAGGAGGCAATAAACATCATGAAACCAAAACAAATATTTATCAGCATTCTGGCAGTTCTGTTCGTGTTCCCATTGATGGGGGCGTTTGCTCAGCAAGCAGCGAACTCAGGCTCTATCGAAGTGATCACGACTTTTGATTATCCCGGAGCCGGAAATTCGACCTTGCCGCAAAAGATTAACGAAAGAGGTGACGTTGTTGGCGAGTTCATCGATTCGAACGGAGTGGTGCGCGGTTTTGTCCGGTTCAGCGATGGTAGCTTTAGCGACCCAATCGTTGACCCAAACGATACCGTCGGTTTTACCGAAGGACGAGGCATTAATAACCCACGCACAGTAGTCGGAGACTACGCCATCAGCGATGGTACCATTCACTCGTTTCTCCTGTCGGGCAGCACCTTCACAGAATACGATGTTCCCGGCGCGGTGCAGACCAATCTGCTTAGTATAAACGAGCCCGGCGACCTTACCGGTGGGTTTGATCCTGACGGCAGCGGGGTTTTCCAGGCGTTCATTGACCGTCGCGGGACCATAACGTCGTGGAGCGTCCCGGGAGCTATCTCGACCTTTGCTTACGAGATCAATAATTCAAAGCACTTGGTGGTGGGATACTATATTGACGCCGCAGGAATCCTTCACGGCTACTATCGGGATGCTGCCGGGGCGCTGCACTTCGCGATCGATCCTCCGGGCTCCGTTGGGACAGTCCTGTTTGGACTTAACAATAGGAACTGGGTGGTGGGCAGATATGCGGACAGCTCAGGCGCTACTCACGGACTTTTCTTTGTCCCGCCAGACAACTTCTTCACTTTCGATTATCCCGGGTCAGCCTTCACATCGCTTAATGGAATTAATTCGCAGGGAGTTATCTGCGGTCGTTACGTCGATGCTTCCGGCATTGCCCACGGATTCCTGGCTCGCGTCAGAGGCACACCGCCGACAACTCCAGCGGGAACGGAAATGAAGGCGTTCGATTCCCGGTCGCTGGTCACTCCGCTCAACCCCTCGCCCTCGGCGTGGGGAGGTGCAATGCCGGCGCGCTGAGTTGAGCATCGGGTGCCTGCGCGGGCAGCGCGTCCCGCGCAGGGCCTCTCTATCCGTAACTCTATCGCCGTTCCGCTTTTCTTGGAACTTCGTCGCGTCGGTTCCGTAGAACGAGGTGAGAAATGCACACCTAAAAGGAGGAAATCCGATAACAAGACCAAGAGAGACTGAAAGGATCAATGGTGAGCTGGAGATCGACTACCAGCATAATACGGTAAAGTTTCATCCGAAAGCGCTGTGTGAGTTTCCGTTTAGCCTACCGCTTACGCCGTTGGATGTCGATGTCGTCCGGAGTTTAACGCAAAGTACGCGAAGACTGGGATCACACGGTCAGTCCTGATAAAGGCATTTTAGAACAACGACTTGGCAAACCGCATTCCTGTAGCCGCGGGCATCGACCGCGGTACTGTCAAAGACCGCAGAAATGCGCACTGGATTTGCTTATGCAGCTTCTGGATCTTCGCGTATTCGATTCAGGGCAGATTTGGCCAGCCACTCCCGAGCTTTTTGTCGCAACTCTGCCGCGCTATGCAAGGCGAGCTTCTCCTTGATGCGCATCTGGTGTGTCTCAACGGTTTTGACGCTGACATTCAATTCACTCGCTAATTCCGAAACGCTGAAGCCTCTGCCAATAAACGAGAAAATCTCCAGTTCACGATCGCTCAGGCTGTTGACATCAAAGGTGCGCGGGCTTTTCGCGCCGGCTGCGAAGTTGCTTAAAATTAGCGGTAGCACGCTCGCACTCACATACACGCGGCCGGCCGAGATTTCGTTAAACGCTCTGAGCATTTCCGCAGCACCATCAATGGTTAAATATCCCCGCGCACCGGCACGGAACGCGCGTCGAACCGATAGCGCGTCAGTGCGTTCGGAAAGCACAAGTATCGCAGCCGTCGGCTCCAGCTTGCAGAAGTCCTTAATCAGTTGAAAACCATCACCGCCTCGGAGCGTTAGGCTGAGCAAAACAAGCTTTGGCTTATGCCGCAGAAACAACTCGCGAGCCAAAGGCGCTTCATCCGTTTCGCCGCAGGCCATAAATTGCAAGCTTTTCGCAATCAGCGAGAGCACGCCGTGTCGAACGAAACCTGCTCGATGAACAACGAGCACTTTTGCTCTTGTCAGGCCTTTCCCTGACACCTCGTCAGGCTTTTCTGTCAGGGATTCTTTTGACGAACGCGCAAGCGAGCGCGTTCGAGCAGGTGGCCGTTTTTCGTTCGCTATCCGTTTACGCTGGTGTCTGCGCACGTCCGAGGGATTTTGGAGGCGTTTTGTAGGACAAAATCCGACAGAAGCCAAGACAAAAATTCAGGGATAGTCCCCGACAGACAAACCGTCAGCTGTCCGGTTATTCTCCGCGCGAGGTGAACCATATGAAAAAAATAATATTTACCGTTCTAGCCGCCGCGTTGCTCTGCTTTGGAAGCTGTTACACGGCCAGGGCGCAAGATTCTGGAGTGGCGCAATCTGATCAGATCACACAGGGGCAGCAAATTATTCAGGATGACGACAGCAGCACGGGCCAGTTTCAGCCTGTGACTGTAGATCCACTGGCGACTTCGGATGTGGCCTTGCAGTTCCCGGCAAGCCTCGCCAACAAGACCGCCGTGGTCCAGGCGCTGGATGGCGGGCAGCTTAGCACTAGCGACTCGGCCGTTATCGATCAGAACGGAAATCTCGCATTTTCCTATCAGGTCACCGACGAACCCGGTGTGCACAGAGTTGCTGTGATCGACCCCAACGCTAGCGAGGACGCTCCGACAGTGATAGGGGTCGTGCAATTTGAGGTGCCGCCCCCGACAAACTAGGAGGAATAATCTATGACGCCCCTTGCTCCCGCTCGCCTGCTACGCCGTACTTCAGCGAAGGCGGGTGTTCTTGCTATTATTCTTTCCCTTGCTCTGGCAGCTTCACTTCACGCCCAGGTAGGCAATAATAACCCCGCAGGCCCTGCCGGGATCTTCAATGGCGGGGCTGGTGGTCGGCCCGTGGACCCTTACACCGGCAACGGCACGACCTCGATTGTGGATCTAAGTATCGCCGCCGGAGTGGGCGATTATGGTTCCCTCACCCTGGTGCGCACGGCGAATTCGCGAAGCATCGTAGGCAACAATCCCTTTGGCCTGCCCGGGGGTTGGAACCATAGTTACAATTGGATTCTGAGCTCTAATGTAAGTACCTCTGCCAACTTTCGCCCTATCTGGTACAGGGTCGATTTTCCCGATGGGCGAAGTGAAGTTTTTCAATCTGTCACATGGGACACTTTTGCTTATCGCGTCAGAGCGAGTGGTGGCGGGGCGACGACTTCTGCTGGCGTGCGAGAGCGATTTGTGCAACTGAACCTGAGTACGCTACTGGCCTCTCTGCTACTTCCTGATGGCGGCAAAGTCGAGTTTACCGCCGCGCAACACAGCGTTCTGTATAACGGCACGAGATATTACTATTACCTATATAAGGCTACGGCTATCATCGACCCGTATGGAGTGAGGACCAGCTTAACCTACGACGGCCAAGGCCGGTTATCGACCGTCGCTCAACCGCAAGCGACCGGCCGGTGTTTGCAGTTTTATTACAGACCAAACAACAGCCTGCTCATCGATCACGTCACAGAAGTGCTCAACGGTGCAAACAGGCGTACGGTGCAGTATTATTACAGCAACATCTCGCCGGGTGGGACGACCTATCTCGCGCTGAGCAGCGTGACCTATTACGGCCAGTCGCAGTGGACAGCTTCCTATAAATACCGTACCCCGAACGTAGCTCCCAACAGTGGGGTTCCGCTGTTATGGACGTGTGACGAGCCGACATATTCCGGGCCCATGAAACGGATCGCCTACACCTACCAAACCGCCAACAATGCCGACGGAACCAGGCCGGTTTATGGTCAGGTTTATCAGGAAAGATATTGGGACGGAATGGCTAACCATGAAGCGCAGGGCCTGGCCGTGTTCGCATTGACAGTGGGCGCTCCCAATAATCGCAATACTCGCAAGGAGACGCGAGGCGATAACGCGACTCGCACATTCACCTATGGCACCGGCAGCCTCAGCGGGTATTTAATCAGCTGCACCGATTTTATGAACCACAGCGCGTCGCAGACGTATGATTCCAAGAACTATATCAACTCCGTGACCGATCGTAATGGCCACCGGACAGACTATACGTTGGACGCACTCACCGGGAACGTGACCCAGATCAAATACCCGCTTACTCAAGGCGACACCCCGGGCCAGGGCCAGCGCCCGAGCGTCAACTACACCTACGTTTACGGCTACTACATGAACTCTTCGCAAGATGAAGGCGGCAACTCTACCCTTTTCTTCCGCGATCCATCCACACACCGGATCACGCAAATTAACTATCCCGACGGCGGATACGAGAGATTCAGTTACAACGGTTTCGGAGAAGTACTGACGCATCAGCGAACCACTGGCGGCACGGACACGTACACGTACGACACGCGCGGGCTCAAACAGACCTACAAGGACTCGACCAATGTCAGCGGCAACCCTAACGCGCGGTATGGGTACGATGCGTACGAGCGCGTTTCAGATGTCACTGATGTGTTTGGCACGGCTGTCGGCGACGCGAATTACACCACCAGCTTTAGTTATAATCTGCGTGGCCAGATGTTAGTGACAACGTTACCAAAGGATCCGGTGGACAATACACGCCACATGGTCACTAACGTTTACAATCCCGACGGCACGTTGCAGAGCACAACTGACCAACTCAATCATACGACTAGTTACACGTACGACGATTACCGCCGAGTGCTAAGTGTCACCCCGCCCGTGCGCGGCTATGGCGACAACAGTCCGCATACGACTTCTTTTTATTATTATGATCCGGCGGGTAACAGGGATAATTACGCAGACACCGATTCTCAAGCAAGCTATGTGGCTCTTCCCAGCGGCAAAGTGACCTGGACGGTGTACGATGCTAACCGGCGGAAGTGGTGGACCACGGTGGGAGCGGGTTCAGGCGACGACGCCACCACGGTCTTCGAATACGATAGCGTCGGGAACCTAACCAAGGTGACTGCTCCCAATCAACAGCCTGGCCAGCAATACGCCGGTAAGAGCACGCAAACGTCGTACGACGAGCGAAACCGACCGTATCAAATCACAGACGCGCTTAACAATACGACCAGGTTCACTTACGATACAGCCGGGCGCAAAAAGAGTATCACAAGGCCGAATACTCAGGTAATCACTTATGATACATTCGATAACATGAATCGCTTGACGCAACAGACAGCTATCCAGAATCCCGATCCGCCAGCTGTCACGAAGTACACTTATTGTACATCCGGATTGCTCAACACCATGAAGGATCCGCGCCTGGTGGTGCTTAACAACGGCGAGACTTACACTTACGAATATGACCTGATGGGCCGCAAAAAGAAACTGACCTACCCAAAGGATTCGCTAAATGTCCGCCGCACCGAGCAGTGGAGTTACGACGCCGCAGGCAGGCTCCAGACATTCACAAACCGTAATGGTAAGCTCCAGATTTTTGAGTACGATGCGCTCAACCGGCTAAAGGATTTTTATTGGAACGACGCGAGCACGCCGAGGGTTGACTTCGGCTATGACGCGGCATCGCGATTGATCGAAATTGATAACGCCAACGCGGCGATCTCCAGAGCATATTTGAACGACAATCTGCTTAAATCGGAGACGGAAAACCTCACCACCGTCGGCGGGACGTCTAAGACAGTAAACTACGACTATGATGCTGATGGCAATCGGAATAGCATTACATACCCTGGCAATGCTTATTCATTCACTTACGATTATACCGGGCGAAATCAGTTAAAGAGCGTTGTTGGGGTGGCCAACTATGCTTACAATGTGAACGGAGACATGATCTCGCGGGACGTGATGTTGGTGCCTCGCGGCGGCAGCTCATACGGCTACGACGCTCTGGATCGGGTGACCCATGTCGGGCATTCGTTTGATGGCCTTGACACCCACACGCTAGATTATGCATACGACAGCGTGGGCAACCGCAGATGGATCAAACGTGATGGAGACAAAGGCGATTCTTTTCTGTATGATTACAATGATCAGGTCACTGCCCTGCGACTGGACGTTACCAATCCAGAGTCACCGCCCGTGCGAGAGACGATTGGCTACGATGCCAATGGCAATCGGACATCCTATGCACTTACTGTCAATGGCCCAGCCGATACATACACAATCAACAACTTGAATCAATACACCCAACGCAACACCACCAATGCAACTTATGACCCTACCGGGAACTTGACGCTTGGATTGGATCAACCTGCCCAGTCGGGGTACCAGTATGATGCACAGAACCGGCTAATCCACGCGACGAAAGGCAGTGCAACGATGGACTTCACCTATGACGGGTTAAATCGTCAGGTGAGCCGGATCGTGAACAACGGGACCCCCACTTTCAATGCGTGGGACGGCTGGAATTTGGTGATGGAATATCAACCTGACGGGACGACCGTCGCGTCCTACCTTTACGGTCCTGACGGCGTGGTGAAAAATCTTACCACGAACCGCTATTACTATCATGACGGCAGTGGAAGTACGTCGCACTTGTCTGACAGCGGCGGGCGATTGCTCGAATGGTATCGTTACGATCTCCAAGGCACACCAGTCTTCTACGACGCTAACAACAATCAACACACAGCCAGTGCCTACGGCGCGCGCCATCTCTTCACCGGCCAGCAATGGTACAAAGAGATTGGGCTGTATGATCTGCGCAACCGCTTTTACTCTCCCGACATCGGCCGCTTCCTCCAGCCCGACCCAAGCGGCTTCAGCGGTGACGCTACGAACCTGTATCGATATTGTGGTAACAATCCTGTAACTTATGCGGACCCGTCCGGGGAGTATGCGGTGTACAAAGCAAATGGCGGATACTGGTACTATATTGTAAATCCCGGCTACCGGAGCTTATACGGAAGCTTCGTTCCTGGGTCGCGTGGCTGGTGTGCTTGGGGCGCGCAAATTTTGTCGGGAGCGCCAGATACAAAATACTGGGTTCGAGGAGCACCATTGGGTCCGGCGACACCAATTGGAACAGTTGTAGCGATGAGGTGGGTGGGTGGTCGCTATCCGGGAGCGTGGATGAGCCCGGATGAGTTCCGTCAGCAGTATGGGGACCCGCTGTATCACACTGGCATTTTCCTCGGGTTTCGTGATGGACAGGCGATAATCTTGGATCAATACAAGCTGGATGAGAAGAGGAGCAAGCCTCTTGGGGAAACACCGCAGTCTCCCGATGGATGGTATGAAGTAAATGTACCGAAAGACAAAGGCCTAAATGCATCCGAAGGAGCCACGGGCCAAGGCGGTGCAAACGGCGACTTCACGTCTTATCTGGCTTCACGGTATAACCCTTATTACGGTTATCTACCCACAAGCCCGACCGTAAACTTTGCTGGAGGAATAGCCATGCCGGAAGGCTGGCATTCGCCAGCAGGCGGGCCGAATTTCGGCGTCTATACACCGACGGGCGGTCCGATTCAGGGTTCCATCTTTGGGCCGGGCAACTTTTACAGCGGGCTTGATCCTAACGCAGCCTTCGGTCACATCTATGAGGGTAATCCTATTGGTGCCATGGAATCTTGTTTCGTCGCTGGCACTCCGATTCTAATGGCTGATGGGAGCGAAAAACCAATCGAAAACATCCAAGTCGGCGAAGCGGTGCTGGCGTGGAATGAGGAGACGAAGGCGATATTCTCCACAACAGTTGTGAAAGCGCTTCATCACGAGGAAAAACCGCAAACTCTATTCGATATTGAGCTTGAGGACGGCCGAAGCTTCACCGTCAACAACGACCACCCTATGTATGTCGTGGAAGATGGCGATTTTGTTTTTACCGATGAGCTGGCAGCGCGTTTTGCAGAAGGAAAGCCGATTACCTTCCAAGAAAACAATAACCAGCCGGTAAAAGTTGCTAGCTTGCGAATGTGCAGGGAGACATGCAAAATGTATAACCTTTACGTTGAAGGTCAGGGCAAGAAAGGCCACACCTATTATGCGAGCGGCATTTTGGTTCACAATTTTGGTGCAGGATTTAGGCAGAAATGATTGATATTTCTTCCGTCAGCAGTGTTCGGCGTCGGCCGCCGAGGCTAGGTAGCGCGACTGAGTTGCAACCCAGAATGAACGTAAAGACAATGGGTCTTAATCAGCTATGAATTGCCTTTTCTTTCGATGGAGCTTAGCCACGCTGTTTGCTTACATCACGAGCCCGTCCACCCACGCAGCGGAGTACTGCCTGCGACCAGGTAAGCAGGGTGGAAAAAACGCGGACAATGTCGTCTGTTGCTCTAGCCCAGCCGGCTGGGAGGGTTGGAAGGATGATCCTAAGCACTTGGCAGGTACCTGTCTCTTATACACATCTCCGAGCCCACGAGACTTAAGAC
>JBKPOB010000013.1:0-5449 GCA_046732875.1 Verrucomicrobiota bacterium
TGGGATTTGTTTCAGAACATTTCGCCAGCATATCGCGGAAATTTTGTTGCACAGCAATTATGAAAAGAGTGATCTCGAAAAACTGGCGCGCGAAGTTGATCTCCGTCCTGTTCGTCAGACTGACCCTGGAAAACTGGCGTGCGAAGCTGATCTCCCTCGTGCTCGCGACAATGCTTTGGTAGTTGATCAAAAAGAACGTAGCGACTACGCCCTCGCCATCTGAAAGGCCGTCCGGCACGCCGATTACGGAGACACGCTGAAGGCAGCGTTGGCCGCAAAGCCGCCGCTCACGCCTGCATTGCTCCAGCTCGATCCTATGTTCGATCCGCTTCGGAATGATCCCGCTTTTCAAAAACTCTGCGCGCAAGAGGAGCCGTGAACGTTACAGTCTGCAGCCACTTAGTGCGTCCTGCTGCCCTGTAATCTTGCAGCAGTGATTCAGTGCGTTCGGACCGCTTAGCTTCGAACCTCTCGTCGAAAAAGCCTTTTCCACATGATAAACATCGGAAATTCTTCGCCGAAATCAGATTTGCACATCTCGTTCAAGATCGGTATCAAAACCTCAAAGGAGCTAACACATGAAACGCATTATCCCATACATGGCGATCACCGGAGCTTTGCTGTCATTTGCTTTCGGACAAGCCCAACAGGAGTTAACGGACAGCAAGAGTGAGCAAGAGGTCAAGCAGATGATCGAGAAGTATCGCACGGCATTCCTGCACCACGATATTCCCACGCTGGAGAAAATCTGGGCAGATGATTACGTTTTCGTAAATGCGTTTGGGGAAGTGCTGACCAAGGCGCAACGTCTCGCAAATCTGAAATCCGGTGCGACCACGCTGGAATCGATCAACGAAGAAGAAAAGCATACAGTGCGCGTTTACCAAAACAGCGCTGTTGCCACAAGTCGCGTGACGCTCAAGGGCCAATACAGTGGTCAACCAGTCAGCGGCCAATATCGGAGTACCCTCGTTTGGGTAAAAGGTCCCAACGGATGGCAATTAGTCGCTAATCAATTGACGCCGCTGGCGGCGAAATAAACTCTCAGCATTTGCATGCTGTAGCGGCGGCTGAAGCTGCCCCTGAGCCCTTGAATCCGTGGCAGGAAAATCGGGCAACGACTCGTTGAAACCCTGCAACCCTGCTGCCCTGTAACTTGCACCCGATGATTTAGTGCGTGTGGATGCAAGACGAAGGATGCAGTCCTGCTACCCTTCAGCTCGGCAACCCGCCTGGTTTTCACGGCTTCTTTTCCTCACAGAGTTTTTGGAAAGCGGGATCGGCGCGCAACGGGTCCCAAAGCGGATCGAGCCTTAAGAGCGCTGGCGTGACCGGTGTTCTGACGTAAATCCCGTTCGCATATGGCGTTTGTAACAGAGGGGTAAGGGTTAAGATCGCACGGCTATTCTCGCCGACAATCGTCTGGATTAACGCCAGGGTCTCTTCAAAACTTGGTCCAGCTAGCTGATCTTTAGCACGGGGCAGAAGCATGATTGCACGATCCGCATCCTTTAGAGCTAAGTGCTTCTCCTCGGACCCAGCATTAGCTAGAGACAACAATCGTACAAGGGAGGCGTTTTCTGGTTGCGTTCCGCAGAGTGGCTTCAGCGTATTGCGTGCCTGTTCAGCAGTAACTTTTGCACCAGCCGTATCGCCAGCAAGGCGCTGCATCAAAGCCAGCACCACCTGATCAATTGCCTTTTCGTTATCGGAAGCAAAGTGAAATTGAGCCTGTCGAGCTTGCAGTATGCGAACCGCCTCAGCGAGATTCCGTTCGAGTCTCAATTGAGTGATCTTGATTGCGAGGCTAAGTTCATTAGGAGTCTGCGAGTTTATTTCTGATACTAATCTGGCTGCTTCTTGCAGGTTACCCTGAGCCTGATAAATGTTGGCCTTTGCCGCCATCAAATTCGGATCATTGGGGACGATGTCCAGCGCCCGATCGTAAAGCTTTAACGTTGTCGGGAATTGTCGAAGGCAGGCGAAAGTCGATCCCGCCTCACTCAGTAACTGGGTGTTGCGCGGATCCAAGGCGAGGGCTTCTTCGAAGTAGGCAATGGTTTGATCCCAGTTTCCTTCGCGTCGGGTAACAAAGCCGAGGACCTCTAATGCCTCGCTGCTGCCTGGCCACATTTTGTTGACTCGACCAAACGTGGTTTTGGCAAGCGGGTAATCACGCAGCACGCCGTATTGATAATAACCCAAGGCCAGCAAGGTTTCGGGCGAGTTCGGCTGAAGTTTCTGCGCATTCTCTAAAGCCCTTGTGGCCGCATCCCGGCGACCGGCAGTCCTGTCGAAGCCGTTAAGGTACACAAACGCGTCCAGGCGAGAAAGTCGAGCCCAAGCCAGCGCGAAAGCGGGATCGAGGTGTACCGCCCGCTGATAAAAATCGATGGCTTTCCACGAGGCATCGAAGGACAGCGTCGTGCGTGCATCAAAAGCCAAGCCGCGCAGATAGGCATCGTAAGCCTCCGGATTGTTTGTCGGTTTAGCTGCCAACGTCTGCTTCTCGCGACCGGTCAGCTTCGCCTGCAACGACTCCGCGACTCCTTTGGCGATATCGCTTTCGACGCCAAAGATGTCAGTCAACCTCCGATCGTAAGTCTCGGCCCAGAGATGGGAATCGGTTTGCGCGTTAACTAACTGAACATTGACTCGCACCTGGTCGGCCGCCTTTTGGACGCTACCTTCGAGAATGTTCGCTACACCAAGCTGCTTGGCGATCTGTGCGAGATTGCGAGGTTTGCTCTGATATTGCTGCGTGGAACCGCGCGAAATTACTTTCAAATCCGTGATGCCAGCAAGCCGCGTCAGGACCTCCTCCTGGATGCCTTCAGCCAAATAGGCGTTGTCCGGATCGCGGCTGAGGTTTTCGAATGGAAGCACCGCAATGCTTTTCTGAGAGATCGACTCGCCCGTCTGCCGGTAAAACGGGAATCGCCCAACGATCAGCATGGCAATAACCAGCAGAAGAGCCCCGATGATGATGAAGTCGAGGATCCGTCCAGTGGCACGCCGAACCGATCTCGCCTGTACCGGATCGAGGTCTTCCGTCCGCACTATTCCTTCGGGGGTAAATTCGTAGAGCCAGGAGAGTAGCATCGCGATCGGAAAGCCGATCGCGAGCGCCATGACAACAAAACGCACTGCGGAATTAGGAATTTCAAAAAACGGAAAGACCTGCGTCGTGAGCTGCGTGAGAAACCACGCGACGACTCCGTATGCGACCGCTGCGTGGTAAACATTGCGCCGCTTCAGCTCGGTCAGGATGTTCCTTGGATTCACTCTGCGCGCCTTGACGAAGCGCTCGTTACGGCAGCAATTCTACGTGTATCCGCGTGACTTGAAAAGCGTGTGGAAAGCTAGTCCTCAGCAACCACTAAGGCGCCTAGCGGAAGGTCGAAAGAAGTGCTCGGTCGAGCGTTGCGGCGGCGGTTTCTTTCTAATTCAGCTTTTCCCAGCCGGAGTACTGAATGTCAGGCCGGTGCTTCTGGTCCGTATGATGGAACAACACTTCATCCAAACTGCGCCGGTCAAATAACTCGCCACATTCTGCGCACATCGCGAAGTGCTCTTTTTCTTCGAGCGGCAGCTTTTCGTATTCGTCGGCTGTCACTGTGCAATCATAACATTCGATCCTGATTTGAGAACTTAAGCCGCCCAATCTCGGAGAAGAATGATGAAAGACGTTCGTGGTCAGGTTGCCTGAACCTAACCAGCTTGCCATGCGGCCAAAACCGCAGGAGTCACGGAATGCACATGTTCACTCGAAAGACCGAACCCGCGCCCCCCGCAAACGAATCGGCCAGACCATCTGTCGTCCCAGGGGCGTCCAACCGCACGTTCATGCCGACGCAATCCGGCGCTCTTCTCTCCCGAGGAGTTTCGATCAAAGGCTCGGTCAAATTCCTGAACGAACTGCTCATCGACGGCGAGGTGGAGGGCACAATCGATTCCACCGGAACCCTCACGATCGGTGAGCACGCGCGCATACGCGGTGAGATCAGGACGAAATCGGTGAAGGTGCGAGGGACGGTGGAGGGCAATATTTTCGTGACTGGATGCTGCGAGCTCCAGGCGGGCTGCACGCTGCGTGGTGACATTGAAGCGCCCCGGCTGATGGTTGATGAGAATGCGACATTTCTTGGCAGCGCAAAGATCGGGACGGGGAAGTCACTCCCGCAAATCGTTCTCAACAATCCGTAAAGTGTTTATCATCTACAGAAGAAAGCAGCAAACACATGGACTTTGAAGAATCGAGTTTAGTCCAAGACCTTTTTGCACGTGCACGAAAGACCAGTTCCAAGCCGCCCGCTTTATCCAACGATAATGAATCGAATCTCCGCCGCTATATCAAGCTCATTGATTCCTTCAAAAATCGGGCGTCGGTCATTGCATCATAATGGACGGACTCGCCCCGCTTTTAGAAAACGGGCCAGACCCTCAGCAGCGTAGTTTCGAAGATGGCGCTTTTGCCGCGGCGTGTGCATTGTATCCAGAAATCCGCCGATTATTAGCACTCGTGAATCAGCTTTCTCGCTGCACCGCGGTCAAGAAGTCTGTGTTCAATGGCGATGTCGCTTTGAAATAGAAACTAAAGTGATTTCTACCTGGGGGGTAGCACCCTCTCAAGGCTGTGCCGAATCATTCGGGATTTTGGAAGCGTGATGATTTGTAGGTGACTCTCTCAAGTTCAAGAAACGCCGTCAGCTTTTCGTCGGCACGCACAACGAAACGCTCCCGGTCATTAGTCGAAATTCCGGGTATCGCCATATGTCTCGCCGAGTGGAGAAACATGGTATTGCGGTGCTTCCAGGATGGCTTCCTTGGTCACGTTCACAAATACCTTGGATTCCTCGTAACTGATCCGATCGATATGCTTCGGTGAAATCACGATCTCCTTGTGGGAATACCAATGGCCGGTCTCCACAACAAGGTGACAAATCGCCCAACTCTTGTCGTCGATGATAAAATCAATGACGTGGCCGATCGCTCCTTCGCTGGTTTGGATGGGGTAGCCGCTAAGAGCCTGTGTGCTTTGCAGATGAAGATCGTCGCTTGCTCGCTTACTCGGCATAAGATGCGGCGGCGGCGGAGCCTCGGGAAAACCGCCCCCGCCCCACGTTTCGCCTCCATAGTAAGGATAATACAGCTCTTCATATTGTCGCGAGACCGGTTTGTGCGACTCAATCGCGGGACTGTTTTCAATTTGTTGTCGAGTCAGATTCACGAGCAGGCAGTCTGCGTCTTGACGCAGGTTTCCGAAAGCATTGGGAGAAATCAGCACCAAGCGGCCCGATAGCCATGAATCTGTGTCCGCGACAACATAGCGGATAGCCCATTGTTGATCATTAAAATAGAAGTCCTTCACGTGGCCGATGTCGCCGTCAGAGGCGCCGAGCTTTTTTCCGTAAAGCTGCCTAAGGCTTCGCAACATAACTTTATCCTT
>JBKPOB010000014.1:0-13484 GCA_046732875.1 Verrucomicrobiota bacterium
CAAAGTAGTCGATCGCTTTCCCGAGCCCGTCCTTCGATCGCTGGTTCCAAAAGTAAAGACCCATCAGATACGAGTCATAGGCGTCGACGTTTGTGGTGTAGTGTTTCCGCAGACGCTTTTGTTCGTCGGTAGTAAGATTCAGTGCAAGCGATCGGGCGACGTCGTCGGAAATCGAATCCTGAATACCGAAGATGTCGGTAAAAGTTTGGTCGAATTTTCCCGACCAGACAGTGCGGCCGCTGGCGACGTGCACAAGTTGCACAGTGGCCCGGACCTGGTCCCCCGACCGCTGGATAGTTCCACTCAAGGTCGCATCCACTTGTAAAGCGCGCCCCGCCGCGCGCGGATCATTTGGGGATCCCTTGTATTTCAACACTGCGCTGGTCGGCAAGACGACGAGTTGCTTTAAATTGCTCATTCTGCCGATTACCGCGTCAGCCATGCCTAGCCCCAACAATTCCTCATTCATATCTTGGCCGAGCGGCTCGAACGGCAGTACAGCGACTGAATGGACGCGCTCAGCCTCCGTGCCGGAGGAAGTCTCAGGAGCTGCGCTTCTGACTTTTTGCTGTTCCAGCCACCGAACGATTGGTCCACGTGAAATTACTGCAGCCGCAAATAGAATTACACCGAGAACCGCGAATGCCAACGGCCTGCCAACCTTTACAGGCAGGTGCTGCCGACCCTTCTCCGTAGTCGGTTCCGTTCCATTCTCTGGCGATGTTGGAGTTGTTGTCTGCTCTACCGGCGCTGTGGCACTGCCATTGTCAGCTCGCTCGCTAACTTCGGCAACAAAGCGATAGCCGCGGCCCGGAACCGTCACGATATAGCTGTGTGAGCCCGGCGCTTCGCCAAAAATCCGCCGCAGCATCCAGATGTTGTGACTCAGATTATTCTCCTCGACGATCGAATCGGGCCAGATCGCCTCCATCAGCCGCTCCTTATCCAGGACGGTATCGTGATGCTCCACCATGTAGAGGAGCGTTTCGAAAACTCTCGGCGTCAGGGGCACCGTCGTGCCATCCAGTCGCCGCAAGAGCCGTTTCACCGTGTCGAGCTGAAAATCGCCGAATTCGTAGAGATGAACGGGGGTAGCTCGCATCGTCGTTTCAGAATAATTAAGAAAAATAGAGGCGCAAATTAAAGACTTTCATAATCGGCAGAGCAAAACTGATCACGCGCGGTCGGCTCAAGGCCTCTCGCGTGAACAAAACACAGTAAACCACATGAAAGGACAAGAAAAATGAAAACCAAAACTCCACTCATAACAAATTCGATGAACCGGTCGCCTCTGCGATACAGTTTATTTCTCATTACGCTCGTGCTCGCTGCTTTCGCGCTTTCAACGGCGGCGCAAGCGCAGCTCATCCCGCCACCGGACGGAGGCTACCCGAACAACAACACCGCTGAGGGCACTGATGCCCTTTTTAGCCTTACGACCGGCGCGGAAAATACGGCGGTTGGCTTTGATGCGCTCTACAGCAATACAACCGGTGACTCCAACACAGCCACCGGTTCGCAAGCGCTGATGAGCAATACAACCGGCATTAGAAACACCGCCAACGGTTTTGCGGCGCTCAATAGCAACACAACCGGCGAACGCAATACAGCCACTGGTCGCGGTGCGCTCGCTCTCAACACAACCGGCAACTTCAACACCGCCGATGGGCAGAACGCGCTCTTTTCCAACAGCACCGGCATCCAGAACACGGCTACCGGTACTTTCGCGCTCGTTTTCAATACAATCGGCAACCAAAACACGGCTGATGGTTATGCGGCGATGCTTTTCAACACAACCGGCAACCAGAACACGGCAAGTGGTTATTTTGCGGTCTATCAGAACACCACCGGCAACAACAACACGGGCACCGGTTATAATGCGCTCCTGAATAACACAACCGGCGTGGGCAACATCGCATTGGGCAGTTTTGCCGGTAGCAACCTCACCACCGGCGACAACAATATCGATATAGGAAACCAGGGTGTTGCTGGTGAAGCGAACACTATCCGCATCGGCACCCAAGAAACTCAAACGAGAACGTTTGTCGCTGGCATTACTGGAGCAGGAGTTACAGGCGTAGCCGTGAAGATAAACGCCGCCGGTCAACTTGGCACGGCTCCTTCCTCGTCACGTTTTAAGGAGGAGATTCAGCCGATGGACAAAGTGAGCGAAGCAATCCTCTCGCTAAAACCGGTCATGTTCCGTTACAAGAAAGAAATCGATGTTGATCGCACTCCACAGTTTGGCCTTGTGGCCGAGGATGTTGAGAAAGTCAATCCCGATCTCGTTGTTCGCGATGCAGAAGGAAAAGTCTACACTGTTCGCTACGAAGCCGTGAACGCGATGTTGCTCAATGAGTTCCTGAAAGAGCACCGGAAAGTTGAGGCACAAGATCGCAAGATTCACGACCAACAAACGACGATCGGCGAGCTGAAAAGGAAATTTCAGGATGTGGTCGCAAATCTCAAAGAACATGAGTCAAAAATCCAAAAAGTGAGTGCACGACTGGAACTGAGTAACCCCACGCCGCGAATTGTCGCCGACAATAAGTGAACGTTCGTGTTGGGCGTCCGCCGCGGCGGACGTCCGGTTTCTGGTTGCAAGGACGCCTGGATTACAGCCGCGGCCGCGGCGTGGGACGGGGGTCTGGGCGTTGGCCGCACCCTGGCCATCGGCATTACGCGAACGCGGTTTTTCGATGCAAACGGCAAGCTCGGCACATTGACCTCTTCCGTCCGGTTCAAGGAAGATATCAAGCCGATGGATAAAGCCAGCGAAACGCTGTTCGCGCTGAATCCTGTCACCTTCCGCTATAAGAAGGACATCGACGCCAAAGGCACGCCGCAGTTCGGTTTGGTAGCGGAGGAAGTCGCGAAAGTGAATCCCAGCCTGGTGATTAACGATCGCGATGGCAAACCTTACACGGTGCGCTACGAAGTGGTGAACGCGATGCTGCTCAACGAGTTCCTAAAAGCCCATCGCAAGCTCGAGGAACAGCAAAAGACCATTGCAGAACTAAAATCGACGATTGCTCAACCACTGGAAACGGTGACAGCGCGTCTGAACGAGCACGACGCGCAGATCCAGAAGGTGAGCGCACGAGTTGAACTGAGTAAACCTGCGCCGCGAACTGTTGTCGACAATCAATAAATGTTTTTGCAGGGCGTCCACCGCGGCTAGCGCCGATCCCGGCTATTTGCTCCCCGGTTTAACGGCAGGGATTTTCGCCAGATCAGGCGGCAGATTGTCTGCGGGAAAAGTCTCAACAGTCATCTCGACGAGGCTCACGAACGGACAACCAAAATTTGGCTTCGCCGCTCCGGTCGATATCATGCCGACCGCTGAGACGCTACCGCCATTTGCGCACAAGCGAGCGTGCGCAAGAACCTGTTAGACCGTAACACTTCGATTTGAACCCCTGTTGAGGATCCCGGTTCCAAAAAACATTTTGCCCATACTCCGAACCTGAGAGAGTACACGCATCATGATGCAGTTTCGGACAGTGGGAACAGTCTTCCTCCTCTTGCTAATGGCGGCATGCCTGGCTTGCGGCCAGGTAAACGGAGCTACACCTACCGGGATTCAAGGTATTGTCACAGTCAGGCCAACTCGTCCGGGACCGATCAGGGCGGGATCCGAACGTCCCGATGCGGCGCCGCTTTCCAACGCAAGTTTTACCGTCACCAATGAAAAGGGATCGGTCACATCATTCACGACAGATACCCAGGGTCGGTTTCGAGTTTTGCTCAAACCTGGCCACTACATTGTTGCTTTGACTGAGAATCGCTTCCCGCGTCCCTGCGGTCCGTTCGAAATCGATGTTGTGCCGGACAAAATGACTGACGCGCAATGGCGCTGCGATTCGGGTATGCGGTGAAGAATGCTTGCACGAGTGAACCCTATAGGGCGCAAAGATAGCGGTGTTACTAACCCAGCGCTGCTAGGTTGATTCGCGTAGTCGCTTAGCCAAACAAGATTTCCTCTGCTGATCAGCGCACGGCAAATTTGCCAATTGTGGCAAAAGAAAACGCCTGGTTGATTTGACCTAATATTTTTTCTGATTTTGCAAAAAAACCGTTGACGAATTTTGCCGAACGGTTATTGACGATTGCTCTCGCTCCAATTCGAGAACCTCAAAAAGACACAAAACAAAATCGTGAACACTTCAGCCCACCTTGTAGCTTATGAAAAGAAACGTCTCCACTCAGTCTGCATTCTTCATTCCGCGAGCTTTGCTCGGCTTGTTACTAATATTGACCGGTGCCCTCCTTACGCTGTTCGCGTTTGGCCTCACGCCGCCCAGCAACGATACCTCGCAGACAAATAACGAGCGCGGCTGGCTCCGCCGTTTCGCTTCAACTCTTGGTATCCACCTAGATTCGGACAGACTCGCTGCTCTCGAAGTGGGCAGAGGCAGCGGCGCACCTATCTCGAAGGCGTCTGGAGAACCCCCGCAGGCAAAGGCGGCCACTGGGACCGCTGCTGCGTACGCGGGTCCCAGGAATGATCTGCGTCCGGTACAAAGTATTCGTACGCTTCCACTGCGTAACATGCCGGCGATCCCGCCGTTGTTAGCACCTGCTAGGATTGGGCGGGAGCCGATTCGCCCTCAACCGCCTACCGATTTGACAGGCGCTGATCGTGCGGCTCAAACTTTTCAAGGCCCCATAGCTTCAGCGCCAGGCCCTGGCGGAGTGAGTTTTGAGGGCGTCGGAACTGGCATTCCTGGTTTTGTTCCGAACAGCAACCCGCCGGACACGAATGGCCGTGTCGGCGCGACGCAGTACGTTCAGTGGAACAACACTAGCTTTGCGGTCTGGGACAAGAATGGCACGCGACTTTATGGACCGGTCGCGGGCAACACGCTTTTTCAGTCGCTTGGTGGGGCGTGTGCCACGCACAACGACGGTGATCCGGTAGTCGCATACGATATCCTCAGCGGACGCTGGATTCTTTCTCAATTCGTGATTGGCGCGAGTCCGGATTTCTCACACCAGTGTGTTGCCGTTTCTGCTACAGGCGACGCGCTGGGATCCTACTATTTGTACGATTTCGTCACTGACACGACGAACTTTGTTGATTATCCAAAGATCGGGATCTGGCCAGACGGCTATTACATGAGCGGTCACGTTTTCAACGCGGCTGGCACGAGCTATCTCGCCGGAAGAATCTTTGTGTTTGAACGAGACAAGATGCTGCAGGGGCTACCAGCCCGGCAGCTTCAGGCTGACCTGAAAAAATATAATGGCCGAGCGCAATATGGCTTTCTCCCATCGGATCTCGACAGTCTAACGCCACCCCCTGCGGGCGAAGCAGCCTTTGTTATAGGACCTGACCCAGTCTCAAACAGGAACCTCGACTCTGCCAGAGTCGCGGTAACCTGGGGAGCCACACCCAGAATCACATTGACTGAGACTAAGATCGCGGCGACTTGGAGCGTCCCGCCCTGCGTCGGTAGCCCATCCAATTCCGATTTTAACTGTGTACCAGAACCTTCACCGGCCACCCCGGCTGATTACCTCGATAACCTTTCGTTCCATTTGATGTATCGCTTGCCGTATCGCAACTTCGGCGGCAATCCTGTGCAGGAGTCCCTTGTCGGCAACATTAGCGTCAAGGGTAGTGCGAGCCAACCCGGCCATGGGGCCATTCGATGGTACGAATTCCGAAACGCCGGAAGTTCAACTACTACTCCTACAGTTTTTCAGGCGGGGACATTTGACCCAGACAACGCCTACCGCTGGATGGGATCGATCGCCATGGATAAGGATCACAACATCGCGCTCGGTTATAGTAAGTCGAGTCCTTCCATCAGGCCCGGTATTTACGTCAATGGTCGGCTGAGCACGGATCCGCCCAACACACTGGGTGCGGAAGCGACCATGGTAGCAGGATCAGGCGTGCAAATCGCCGGTGGAAATCGTTGGGGCGATTACAGCGCGATGACTCTAGATCCAGTTGACCAGTGCACCTTTTTTTACACAAACGAGTACCTGCCTACGGATGGCTCGTTTAACTGGGCGACAAAGGTTTCGAGTTACAAGTTCCAGGCGTGCGTTCCCGCACCAGCGTGGGGAACGGTAACAGGTACCGTGATTTCGTCACCGAGCAACGTGCCACTTTCCGGTGTTCTCGTTAGTCTGAACAATGGATACGCCGGCGCGACCAATGCCAACGGCGTGTATTCAATTTTGGTGCCGGCCGGAGCTTACACAGTCACGGCTTCCGACGTTGCACGGAACTGCACAAACGCGTCACCGCCTTCCGCGAACGTTACGGTCACCAGCGGCGGAACGGTTACGCAGAACTTTTCGATGACAGGCGGCTCAAACCTTGAGTCGAATGGCGTCACCATCGACGATTCATCGTCCGGTAACGGCAACGGTGTCATTAACAGCAACGAATGCGTTAATCTGAGTGTCGCTCTAAAGAACAACGGATGCGCAGACGAGTCGAGAATCTCAGCCACACTGACTACCACCACTCCCGGAGTGACCGTCACGCAGGCACGTTCGAGATATCCTAACTTAGTGATCGATGCCACTGGCGTGAACGCTACGCCGTTCCAGATCCAGACATCGAGCTCGTTGGCGTGTGGCACGAACATCGACTTTAATCTGAATCTCAGGTATGCGACTGGGAACAAGGTGGTCACTTTCACCGTCCCAACCTGCACGGGCGGCCCAAACCAGACGTTCGGCCCAGACTCACTGACCACGTCTGATTTGACCCAGAGTGATAGGCTTGGACGCGACGGTCTAGCAAGCGGTTGCGAAGGGAAAACCTGTCCCGGTGGTGGGTTTGCCGGTACTAAGTTCTACAAGACTTACACCTTCAGAAATGATGCTGGAGTGCCTGTGTGCTTTACTGTCACGATTAATGCTGATCTTGGTGGCGACGGAGATATTGAGAGCGCCGCCTATCTCAACAGTTACGATCCGGCGAACCTCTGCCAGAATTATCTCGGCGATAGCGGAGTAGTCGGTCTGGGCACAACGGTTCCCAACGCATCTTACTCGTTTACCGTACCGGCAAGCTCGGACTTTGTTATCGTTGTTAATACGACGGGCACCACAACCTCGTCACAATTCAGCGGTACCGTGTCGGGTTTCCTTGACTTCACGCCTGGACCGGGTCCCTGCCCAGCACACTAGCTATGGAGAGTCGGCAAGTTCGCGAAATATCGTACGCTGGCGGCCCCGACGTGAACAGAGCGGATGGTAGTGACATCACAAGTCACAAATGGTGAACCATCGATGAATTTCATATAGCCGTGTGTCGGTGACGCCAGCAGCGCAGTCAACGACCCGCGGCCACTGCCCTTGCTTACTTGCTGCCGGGTTTAACGGCAGGAATTTTCGCGAGGTCGGGTGGAAGATTGTCTGCGGGAAAGTTCTCAACGGTCATCTCAACGAGACTGACGAAGGGACAGCCAAAGTGGGGTTTCGATTTTCCGCTGCGATCCACAATCGCGCCTACTCCGGAAACAATTCCACCTTGCGCGCGGACGATGTCGATTGTTTCTTGGACACGGCCGCCGCGGGTCACGACGTCTTCCACAACTACAAATCTTTCACTTGGCGAAATCTGAAAACCGCGGCGCAAAACGAGCTTTCCCTCATCCTTTTCAACAAAGATATGGCGCTTGCCTAACGAGCGACCGACCTCCTGGCCGACAATGATTCCGCCGAGGGCAGGGGAGACCACCGTATCACAATCGAATTTGCGCAGTTTATCCGCTAGCCAACCACAAACTTTCGCTGCGATCTCGGTATCCTGAAGAAGCAAAGCGCATTGGAAATACTCGCGGCTGTGCAAGCCGGAACGCAAAATGAAGTGGCCGTCAAGCAGGGCGCCTGTTTGTCGAAAAAGGGCGAGAATATTGTCACTCATCTGGGGAGCGCGCGCGCCCTCGCGTGCACATTTCAGCGCCCCCGCCGAAATGCGTCAGGTTAGCAACACGTGTAGATCGGGCGAACCAGAAAAAGTTCGCGATGGCGGGGGCGCCATCGCCAGCACGCGAGGCGCGTGCGCTCTCCAGAAATAGAACCACCTTAACCGGAAGTGTCATACACGGTTTTTCCATTCTCCTCCGACATGGCAATCACTTCAATTTCCACATTCGCGCCTTTGGGCAAGGCCGCGACCTGAACAGTTGAACGGGCCGGGGGATTCTGCTTGAAATACGAACCATAAATTTCATTAACGGTCTCAAAGTCGCCAAGGTTCGTAAGGAAGATGGTTGTCTTAACTACATGGTCGAAAGTTAAGCCCTCAGCCCTTAAAACAGCTGCGATATTGTCGAGTACTCGTTGAGTCTGCGCTGTGACGTCGCCGGCAACGATCTGGCCGGATTTTGGGTCGAGTGGAATCTGACCGCTGCAAAATAAGAAGCGTCCGCTACGGACCGCCTGCGAATAGGGACCAATCGCCCCTGGGGCTTCGCTTGTGGAAATGATTTTTTTCATGGGTGCGATTGTAACTGCAAAACTAGCTGGCACAATGGCATGGTAGGGCGCGACCGCCGGGTGCGCCGCGGACGGCTCAGCGAGGCGTCCCTACCAGATTGATACTGCGGGAATCTGACCGATATTAACCGCTCAAATGGTTGGCTGGATTTTAAAGAAAATTCTCGGCTCGAAAAATCAGCGCGAGCTCAGACGGCTATCGCCGCTCGTGCGGAGGATGAACGAGCTGGACGAACAGTTCAAGAGCTTGTCCGACGATGCGTTGCGCGCCAAGACCGCGGCTTGGAAGGACGAGCTTTCCAAAATTTCCGAGCTGGAGGATCAATGGAAAAAGCTGGATGAGATTTTGCCCGAAGCGTTCGCAGTCGTGAAAAACGCGGCGCGCCGGCTAAAAGAGCGACAACACAGCTTCACCGTGTGCGACCAGCCCATGGTCTGGGACATGGTGCACTTCGATGTGCAGTTACTCGGCGGAATCGTTTTGCACCGCGGCCGGATCGCGGAAATGGCAACCGGCGAAGGCAAGACGTTAGTCGCGACTTTGCCTCTTTACTTAAACGCGTTGACCGGACGTGGCGCGCACCTGGTGACTGTAAACGATTACCTGGCGCGACGCGACGCGGAGTGGATGGGGCAACTTTACAATTTCCTGGGACTTACCGTTGGGTGCATTCAACACGATCAGGAGCCAGATGAACGTCGCGAACAATACGCGATGGACATCACCTACGGAACGAACAGCGAGTTCGGTTTCGATTATCTGCGAGACAACGGCATGGCCACAACACGCGAGCAACAAGTCCAGCGCGGTTATTACTATGCCATTGTCGATGAAGTCGATTCCATTTTGATCGACGAAGCGCGCACGCCGCTCATCATCAGCGGGCCGGCCACGATTTCCACACATCAGTACGACAAATGGAAACCGCTCATTGAGCAGTTGGTTCGGAAGCAGAACATGCTTTGCAACCGGCTCGCGAGCGAAGCGATCGAAAAATTTGAGCAGGGCGATGTGGAGACCGGCGGCCGTCTCATGTTCAAAGTGAAGCTCGGCCAGCCGCGCAACAAACAGCTTCTGCGCATGATGGAAGATCCGGACAAGCGCCGCGCCGTCGATAAAGCCGAGCTCTCGTTTTATCAGGACACCCGCAAAGAAGAACTGTTCCAACTCAAGGAGGAACTCTTTTTCACGATCGACGAGAAATCCAACGAAGCCGATCTCTCGGAACAGGGCCGCATCTTTCTGAACCCGGATGATCCAAACGCCTTCGTCCTGCCGGATTTGATTAGCGAATTCACCGAGATCGATCTGGACCAGACAGTCTCGTCCGAGGAGAAGGACAGGAAAAAAGCGGAACGGCAGCAGCATTGCGACGCGCAGGCTGAGCGGATTCACAACATCTCGCAGCTACTTCGTGCCTACTGCCTCTTCGAGAAAGATGTCCAGTACGTCATCGAGGACAACAAGGTCGTCATTGTCGACGAGTTCACTGGCCGCAAAATGCCAGGACGACGCTGGAGCGACGGATTGCATCAAGCAGTCGAAGCGAAGGAAGGTGTGCAGATCGATCGCGAGACGCAGACTTTGGCTACGATCACGATCCAAAATTATTTCCGGCTTTATCAAAAGCTGGCGGGAATGACCGGCACTGCCGAAACAGAAGCCGCAGAGTTTCACGACATTTACAAACTCGACGTGAACGTAATTCCGACGAACCGACCAGTTGCACGAAGAGATCACAACGATCGCATCTACAAAACGCGGCGCGAAAAATACAATGCGGTCATCAAAGAGATTAGAGAAGCTCACGGGAAAACGCAGCCGGTGCTCGTTGGCACTGTGAGCGTTGAAGCTTCCGAGCTACTCAGCCGGATGCTGAAACGCGAAAAAATTCCGCACAACGTGTTAAACGCGAAATTTCACATGCAGGAAGCTGAGATCGTGGCGCGCGCTGGGCAACCGGGCACCGTCACGATCTCAACGAACATGGCCGGGCGCGGCACGGATATTAAGCTTGGCCCTGGCGTAACGGAGCTTGGTGGCTTGATGGTAATTGGCACCGAGCGCCACGAGGCGCGTCGAATCGATCGACAGTTACGCGGACGCTGCGCGCGTCAGGGCGATCCGGGGGCATCACGATTCTATGTCAGTTTCGAGGACGACCTGATGCGCAACTTCGGAGCTGCCGATCGGATGACGAAAATCATGGAACGCTTCGGACTGGAGGAAGGCCAGGAGCTCGAGCATCGGTGGCTCAATAAATCGGTCGAGACCGCGCAAAAACGTGTGGAGCAGCGGAACTATCTCATCCGAAAACGCACGCTTGATTTTGACGATGTGATGAACATGCAGCGCGAGGTGGTTTACACCTATCGGAACGAAGTGATCGATTCCGAGGAGCCGCGCAAACTCATCTTCGAAGTAATCAACGAAGCCGTGCCGGCGAAGGTGAAGGAATATCTCGACGTCGATGAACCCAATTACACTGGTCTCGTTCATTGGGTAAACACCACGTTCCCGCTCGGTTTGACCAAAGAAAAAGCACAGTTCGACACGCGAGCAGTCGATGAAAACGCGCAGTTTCTAATCGAAAAAATTAAGGACGCGTACGAGCGCAAATCGAGTCACGAAGAGCCGACGGCTGTCAAAAGCCTGGAGCGTTACATCATTCTTAACGCGATCGATCGGCTTTGGCAGGAGCATCTGTATGCCATGGACGCACTACGCGAGGGCGTCTATCTCCGTGGCTACGCGCAAAAAGATCCGCTCATCGAGTACAAGACCGAAGCCTACGACATGTTTGTCGAACTAATGGCGAACATTAAGAATGAAGTCCTAAACAATCTGTTCCGGAGCACCTCGAACTTGCAGGCATTCGAGAACTTCCTGGCGACATTGCCGCAGTTCCTAATGCGCGAACATGCGCCCAGCGCGCCTACGGCGAGTGCCGACGCGCGCATGCGTCAGCCCGTTGGCGCGATGGCGGGAGTCGCGGCGGGAGATGGCGACGGCGCGGGCGAGGTTTCGATCGATCTTCCAGTTCGGCGTTCAATACCAAAGGTCGGTCGTAACGAACCATGCCCTTGCGGCAGCGGGAAAAAATACAAGAACTGCTGCGGTCGGGTCGCGTAATAAAGAAATTGTAGGGCAACCGCATCGGTTGCCGGCAAGCGTGGCGCCACAACATCGACATCGAACCTGTCGCGGACTGGAGTTCGCGCCGCACTGCGTGGTTAGGCATTTTGGCGCATGTCGGCAAGGCCGTAGCAAAAGACGGCCGCAAGGGTAGGGAGACGAGCACAATGGGAGTAGCACACCTATGATCAGGAGGCGTCCGGCCCATCCGACGTCCTCGCCGCGACCCGCGCTTACGACCTCCGGCGCCAGGAATCGCGCGGCAGCCAGCAAGACGAGCAACTGAGCAACAACGGACGCCTGAATGGCCCGCCGCGGGCTGCGCAAAGCGAGGAGTGAAAGAAGCAACATCGCTGGGGGAACAATAATTGCGATTAGCTGAACAAAGTGATCTGCGATGGGTTGTGGCACGTCGAACTGAAGGTGACGAAGCAGTGTTTGGGAGACGTAAAAAATAAGTAAGATGGCAAAAACCGCTTGTGCGCCAAGCGCGATCCGGAGCTTCGTTGGAAGTGACGAACCGCTCATTTTCAAAAGCTGGTAACGGTCTAACGAGAAGGAAACAATTCAACGCAGGGTGTCGTGGCAACAGCGCGCATGGTCATTCGATCGGGAGAAACTTTAAGAAGTGAGAGGCTCATTGATTGGTTAGGCTTAATTAGGTCCTCAATGAGTTTGAGGTAAATGGTTTTTGAGCCGAACAACATAATTTTTCGAAATATTGCCGAACGGTCGAGCCTTGTATTCAAAATGCAGCGCGCAGCTGGCAGCAAAATGTTGCTCAACGAACACGTAATAATGTGGTGGGCGCTCTTTCGGATTCTGCGGTTCCAGTGCTACTTGGGCGAGGGTGCGCCCGTCTCGCCCGACAATCTCCAAGTATACTGAGCCAAGATATGTTTCGCCAACGACACGGGGAACGTAAGCATCGAATGTGAACGTTGGATATGAAGTTCCTTTCGGAGTCTTTCCTCTGGTGACATCCGAATGAATATTGACGTAAAAACCGTCTTCGACTTTCGTTGCTCTGCCCTGCAATTCCGTGGTGGGGACCATCTGCGCTCCGAGCGTGACTGATGTTAATACGAGCACGGCGACCAGACAGCGCATTGAGATCTAACAAGAGTTAGACTGAACTGCGTCCATAAAAGCGTGTTTTCTAGGCCTGTCCTTCGAGTTCATATGTTGTGATCTCCAGCGCGTGACCATCGGGATCGCGGAAATAGATGGAGTGCGAAATTTCGTGATCCTGGAATTCGAATTCGATTCCGCGCTTTTTCAGTTCGCGCTGCGCGGCGAGAAAATTTTCCCGGTTTGCGCGAAAGGCGAGGTGAAGCATTCGAAGTTCGCGGTGACTTAGTGAGGTCGGTTTTGCATCCGGCCTCGCGGGGAACAACGCAATCCCAGTGTGTCCTTTGCCAATAAAAGTCGGCACGCCGTCCCACATCCCTTCGTGAAGTCGCTCGAGTCCGAGAACTTCAATATACCATGTCGCTGATCGCTCGATATCGCGCACACCGAGAGCTACGTGATCGATTCCTTCCAGTTGCATACTACGGTGTTAGCGGATGTAAACTATCTCGCAACTCCGAAGCGCCATGATTGGTAGGGCGCGACCGCCGGGCGCGCCGTTTAGTGCGGATAATCCAGACGATCATCCAACTTTCCGTTTCGCAGTGCCTCGAGAAACGCAGCGTAATCTTTAAACGGACGTCCCAGCGCTCGCCAAACTACTGTTGGTTTCGCGTCGTTCTCCGGGAGCCTTGCAACCAAAATCTGAAAGCTGTGGTCGATTCCGCCGCGCTCGTAATGCACGACGTAATGATCGCCTCCTACGGCTGCCCAAATCAGGCGCTTCCATGGGAGAGTTGGGTCCGTG
>JBKPOB010000015.1:0-14322 GCA_046732875.1 Verrucomicrobiota bacterium
TCCCTTTTTCTTTCACAATCGCGGCCGCACTTTTTCCACTGGCAAACATCTCCACGAAAACTTCTTTGGCCTGCTTGCCGCTGATTTTTCCGCTGTCGATCAGATTGACTAATTCATCCAAAGCCTCTGGGGGGATTGGACAATCAGCGATCGCCTTACCGGCGGTACTGAGGGCGTTCTGCAGGTCGTTCAGGATCCAGTTTGCCACATTCTTCGGTTTCTTTGCGCCCCTTGCAGCGGCTTCAAAATAACGGGCGAGCTCGAGATCGTTCGCCAGCACTGCGGCATCGTATGAGCTGACCTGATATTGCTGGACAAAGCGGGCGCGTTTGGCTTTCGGCAACTCAGGCACTCGCGGTCGGACTTCGGCCAGCAACACTTCCGTTTTCACCGACACAAGATCGGGATCGGGAAAATAGCGGTAATCATGCGCGAATTCTTTTGTGCGCATCAAAAACGTTGCGCAGGCTCCATCGTTCCAACCGCGTGTCTCCTGCTCGAGTGTTTCGTTATTCTCCAGCGCGGCGATTTGACGCCGGATCTCGTAGGCGAGCGCGCGTCGCACCCCGCTGATTGAATTCAGGTTCTTGATCTCGACCTTCGCCCCGAGCTCTGCCTGCGACTCTGGTCGCACCGACACGTTACAGTCACAACGCAACTGTCCCTTCTCCATATCGGCATCGCTTACTGCTCCATAGATCAGGATTTGTTTAAGCGAAGTTAGAAACGCGAACGCCTCCTCCGGCGAATTAATTTCCGGTTGCGTCACGATCTCCATCAACGGCGTGCCCGCGCGATTGAAATCGATCCCTGTGCTGTTCTCGAAGTGGAAGCTTTTCGCCACGTCTTCCTCGAGATGAATGCGCACCAGATGAACTTCCTTGTCGGGCGTGACGATATTTTTCTGAGCGTCCTTCGGATAAGCGAGATCGTGCAACAGGACGGCGCCGTTGGTGCAAAGTGGCATGTCGTATTGCGAAATCTGATAGTTCTTCGGCATGTCCGGATAGAAATAGTTTTTGCGGTCGAACTTGCAGATGGGCGCAATGTCGCAACCGAGCATGAGTCCCGTGAGCACGGTCATGCGCAGCGCCTCATGATTCATCACCGGCAACGCGCCCGGCAAACCGAGACAGACCGGGCACGTGTGTGTATTCGGCTCCGCCCCGAACCCGACCGGGGACGCGCAAAACATCTTGGAACGCGTCTTGAGCTGGACGTGTACTTCCAGACCGATCGTGGTGATGTAGTTCATTGTTGTTTTTCCAACGCGTAATCGAGCGCGCGTTGAATATCGAATTTTTTGATGCGCTCCGCGAGGACCGGATCGTTTACCGCTTCAATGACGCGTGGATTTTGAAGAACATCGAAAAAGCGTCCCTGCGCAATCAGATCGGCGATTTCTGGATCGCTTCGCAACGCGACGATCCTTGGATGCTCGGCCAATTCGCGTGCACCCGGGAACGTCAGAAATTTCTGCGTCCGTTCGGGACTGGAAAGAACGCTCCCTGCTTTCTCCAGCGTTTCGTACGTCCTCTGCGAAATTGGGTCGCTGTTCTTAAGCACGCTTCCAAGCAGACCTAGTTCCAGTGAATTCTTCAGGCGTGCCAGGGATGTCGCGAGCGCCGGACCGCTTTCGCCTGATTCCGAAAGAAAACGGCGGCGCACATCGAGAGCACGCGCGGTTGCGTCCTGTGCCCCGTGCGCTGTGGCGCGAGACCGGTTGCGAGCTTGCCCTTCAGCCAGCGCCCCGACCGCTCGCACACTCACAACGGTCAGCCAAAGCAGAAAGAAACCGAAAGACAACCCAAGGATCGCGCCCGCAATACCGTAAATGAGCCGGACCAGTCCGGATTCCTGTTGGGCAGTTCGCTTAAACAAAATCGCGCCAATGCCGCTTACGAGCGCGTATGCAGCCAGCGCAAGTAGTGCGCCGCAAAGGATGGACAAAAAAGGATCAGGCATTTTGATAAACGAGCGCGCTAACGGAACAAACAAGCTGCCTCCGAAAAACGCTGCCGCGTATGCGACACCCAGACCGATTAGGCGCATGATCTGACGCATCAAACCCAATCGCCAACCCCGCACGACTTCGAATAAGACCAAGATGACGCCAAAAGAAATGAAGACCACCTGCCAAAGCGGCGAGCCAGCCACTGATGGAATCGCGGATTGCGGATTGTCGATTGCGGATAGAATTCCACTCGACATCGCCAGACTCACCGCTCCCTAATCCCCAGTCCGTGATCCGAAATTTTGATTGCTCGCTGGCGCAAAGCATGATCGCAAAGCACAAGCACGGCCATTGCTTCCACGATTGGCACTGCTCGAGGAAGAACGCACGGATCATGGCGCCCGCGCGCAGCGAGCTCAGTTTGCTTGCGAGAACTGGTCACTGTTTTCTGTTCGTGGCCGATTGTAGCTGTTGGCTTAAACGCAACACGAAAATAAATCTCCTCACCGTTGCTAATGCCTCCCTGGACGCCCCCGGAATTGTTACTTGCCGTGCGAATTCTCCCGCCACGCATCTCAAATGGATCGTTATGCTGCGAGCCCCGCATCCGGGTCGCCGCAAAACCAGAACCGATCTCGAATCCTTTTGTTGCCGGTATGCTCAGCATCGCTTTAGCCAGGTCTGCCTCGAGCTTGTCGAAAACCGGTTCACCGAGGCCGGGCGGAATTCCGCGAATAACGCATTCAATGACGCCGCCTACCGAATCGCCGTTGCCACGAACTTGCTCGATGAACGAGACCATCTTTTTCGCCGTCGCGGAATCCGGGCATCGAACAATATTCTTCTCCACATCTTTCGCCTTCACCGCGGAACGATTGATCTTCGCAATCACTTCGTGAATTTGCCTGACGTAAGCGACAATCTCGAATTCCGCATATAGCGCGGACAATATTTTTTTCGCAACTGCGCCTGCTGCCACTCGACCGATGGTCTCGCGCGCTGAAGCACGGCCGCCGCCCTGCCAGTTTCGGATTCCATACTTGGCTTCATAAGTGAAGTCAGCGTGTGAGGGCCGAAATTTCTCCGCTATCTCCACGTAGTCCTCTGGGCGCGCGTCTTTGTTGCGTACGAGAATTGCGATCGGCGTACCCAGTGTTTTGCCATCAAAGACACCGGAAAGAATTTCGCAGTGATCCTCTTCTTTGCGTTGTGTTGTGATCTTACTTTGACCCGGCCGGCGGCGGTCCAGCTCACGTTGGATTTCCGCGTCGGCAAGTTCGATGTTCGGTGGGCAACCATCGATCACCGCCCCCACGCCGCCGCCATGCGATTCGCCAAAAGTGGTGACGCGAAAAAGCTGGCCGAAGGTGTTACCCATTACGTGGGAAGATAGCCAGCCTGGCAGTCTCGGCCAGCAGGCTGCCTATCCTCCTTTCCGTTTTCGCTGACTGCGAGCCGGAGCCGATAAAATTGGTAGCGGCCGCGGCGGCACGGGCGAGGACTGCACAATGGAGGTTGTGGTCTGCCCATGAACCAGAAAGCGATCCAGCACGCGATCCAATGACGCGATTTCAGGCAAATGGACTTTGAGAATGAAACAATCTTCTCCGGTGACCCGGTGACATTCCACAACCTCGGGAATCTGCTGAGCTAGCGCCGAGATTTTCGGCAGATGTCCGGGAAGCGGTCGGATTCTGACAAACGCCGTGATTTCATATCCGGCTACCTTCGGATCCAGTTCGAGACTATAGCCTGCAATCACACCACTCTTTTCTAAACGTCGAACACGCTCTTTCGCTGCCGGATTGGACATCCTGATTTTTCGGGCCAGCTCGGCAATCGACATCCGGGGATTTCGTTGCAGGAGCTTAAGGATTTCAACATTCTTGTAATCTTTGAGTATTTCCTTAATATTCACTAGTTATATAGCTATTTAACCTTAAAAAACAACATATTCTGTCTAATATATTACCTTATTTTGATTTGCAGGCCCGGGTTTGGCACTCCACTTTGTTTCTATGACGAACAAGATCGCCTTGCTAATAAAGCCAATGGCGCGCGGACAGGCGCACACGGCGAGACCTGTCCCCCCAGAGGCTTTCTTCGTTTGCAGCGCCATTTTTCATTATCTTGGGCCAGCCTTTGCGGTTCTTCTGTTTGCCCGCGTCGATGTATTAGGCGTCGCCTGGCTGCGGATTGCAAGCGCGGCCGTGGTATTCGCATTCTGGAAGCGTCCGTGGCGTTTATTCGCCGAACTGCGCAAGGACGAGAGGCGAATCGTGGTCGCGTTAGGCTTCGTGCTGGCCATCATGAATGTCTGCTTTTATCTGGCGATCGACCGGCTGCCTCTGGGAACGGTGGGAACGATTGAGTTTCTCGGACCAATTGCGCTGGCGGCGTTCGGTGTGCGGACGATGCGCAACCTTGGCGCTTTGCTGCTCGCGTGCGGGGGTGTGTTCCTGCTGACTAGTGTGCGAATCGGTGGCGAACCGATCGGATACATTTTCGCATTTGTGAATTGCGCGCTGTTCGTTCTCTACATTCTGCTGGGGCATCGAATCGCGGCGGTCGGTGGCCGCCGCGGAGTTGAACGTTTGGCAATGGCAATGCTGGTCGCAAGCGTTGTGGTGACCCCGATTGGTTTGCGGAGCGCATCGGCAGTGCTGCTGAATCCCATGCTTCTTCTCGCCGGCACCGGAGTCGGTATTTGTTCCTCTGTCATCCCTTATATCTGCGATCAATTTGCAATGGCGCGATTATCGAAAACAACTTTTGCTCTTATGCTGTCGCTGTTGCCTGCGACAGCGTGCCTGGTAGGCATAGTCATTCTGCGACAGATTCCCTCCATTTCCGAACTAAGCGGCGTCGGCGCAGTGATAGCCGGAGTAGCTTTGAAACGCAGCGCGGATGATTAAACAGGAGAGATAACGCAATGAAGTATACAAATCTTGGAAAAGCAGGTGTCAAAGTATCGCGAATCTGTCTGGGCTGCATGAGTTATGGACTCGAGAAGGAGAGAGAGTGGGGTCTGAATGAAGAACAAGGGCGGCCTTTCATTAAACGAGCGCTTGAGCTTGGAATTAACTTTTTTGACACGGCCAACATGTACGGAAATGGCAGGAGCGAAGAAGTCCTGGGCCGGGCGATAGGCGATTTTGCGAAGCGGGACGAGCTGGTCATAGCCACGAAGGTCTATTTCCCAATGCGTTCCGATGTGAACGGCCGCGGACTATCCCGCAAAGCGATCATGACAGAGATCGACAATAGTTTGCGCCGGCTGGGAATGGATTATGTCGACCTTTATCAAATCCACCGCTGGGATTATGAGACGCCGATTGAGGAAACACTCGAAACGCTCCATGATGTTGTGAAATCGGGGAAGGCGCGTTACATCGGGGGGTCATCGATGTTTGCCTGGCAATTCTGCAAGGCACTTTACCTGGCCGACCTCCACGGTTGGACGCGTTTTGTTTCGATGCAGCCGCATTACAACCTGCTGAATCGCGAGGAAGAACGGGAGATGTTACCTCTTTGCCGGGCCGAGGGTATCGGCGTTTTGCCTTGGAGCCCACTGGCGCGCGGTCGCCTTGCTCGCGCATGGGAGGCGCTGTCGAGCACTACTCGCGGTCAAACCGATGAGTACGGAAAAAAACTTTATTCGGCAACTGAAGAACTGGACAAACAAGTAGTTGATCGCGTCGGCGAAATCGCCGAGGCCCGAGGCATCACCCGCGCACAAATCGCGCTCGCGTGGTTGCTTCACAAGCCGGCGGTAACGGCGCCTATCGTTGGCGCAACCAAATCTCACCATCTCGAAGAAGCAGCTGCGGCTGTTGATGTGAAATTATCCGACGCGGAAATCGAGGCGCTCGAGGCGCCATATGTGCCTCATCGCATTGCGGGATTCGAATAATCACGATTTCGAGAGAATGTTAACGTGTTTGGCGGGGCGTAACGTTTTGAGAACATCAACCGGGCTAGCACTATGCTTCCTGATTACACTGATTTCCTAATTAAACGATTTGAGAACCCGGATGAGGTTCGCAGTTTTGAAAAAGGGCGATTCGAACTCATCAAGATCGGCGGAATGACGATTGGCCGGGCGACATATGAACTCGGTTGGAAATGGTCGCAGCACGTCGCACCGGTTGCCGGAACTTCCTTCTGTCAGGTGGAGCACGTTGGCCTAGTGATTTCCGGGCAAGCTGCATGCGCCATGGAAGATGGAAGGTCTTACGTGATGAAGCCTGGAGATATCTTTTACATTGGTCCCGGCCATGACAGCTGGGTCGTCGGCGATCAACCTTATGTTTCTCTTCACTTTCTCGGGGCGGAGAAATATGCGCATGACTGACAAGACCGCTCAATGTGGTTTCCCTGTTGTCGGATTCGAATGACGAATTAGCGAATCGCGGCTTGGGGAGTGCAGGCGTCACGGGTGCTGGCGATGGCGCCCTCGCCAGCGCGAACTTTTCTCAACCAGTTGAGGTTTAGTGATGATCTTTGCGAAAGCATTTGGGCGTTTCGGCGAGGGCGCCGAAACGCGCACGCGAGGGCGCGTGCGCTCCCCAGATTAAATCGCTTCGAGCGCGTTCTTCAAATCATCGATCAAATCGCGGACATCCTCCACGCCAACCGAAAGCCTGACCAGTGAATCGGTAACGCCCAGCTCTTCGCGCTTTTCCTTCGGAACCGAAGCGTGTGTCATGAGCGCCGGGTGATTGATAAGGCTTTCCACGCCGCCCAGGCTTTCCGCGAGCGCAAACAGATGCGTGTTTTCCAGAAAGCGCCTGGTGCGTGCGAGATCGCCTTTCAAGATGATTGTTACAATGCCGCCGAAGCCGCGCATTTGTTGCCGTGCCAGGTCGTGCTGCGGATGCGATTTTAGCCCCGGGTAACGGACGGATTTCACCTCGTGCTGTTCCTCCAGCCAGCGCGCAATTTCCAGCGCATTCGCGCAATGTCGCTCCATCCGCAGCGCCAATGTTTTCAAACTGCGCAGTACCAGAAAACTGTCGATCGCGCCCGCAATTGCGCCGATCGAGTTTTGCAAGAACCAAATTTGATCACCGAGCTCCTTGTTATCGCCGACTACGACCACTCCATTTACCAGATCGGAGTGGCCGTTTAGATATTTCGTCGCGGAATGCACCACGATGTCGAATCCGTTTTCAATCGGACGCTGAATCCAGGGTGTCGCAAATGTGTTATCGCAAACTGAGATAATTTTGTGCTCGCGCGCGATCTTCGCGATTGCTTCGAGGTCGATCAGCTTCAGCAGCGGATTGCTTGGCGTTTCGATCCAAACCATGCGCGTGTTTGGTTTGATTGCGCGCTCGAGATCCTTCGCGTCGGTCAGATCAGCATAAGTAAAATCAAGATTCGCCGAGCGACGGCGCACTTTGTCGAACAACCGGAATGTGCCGCCGTAAAGATCGTCGCTTGCAACGATATGCGAACCACTCTCAAGCAGCTCGAGGACAGTCGCCATCGCAGCGAGGCCGGAAGCAAATGCGAATCCGCGCGTGCCGCTTTCCAAATCGGCGATGCATTTCTCATAAGCGAGCCGGGTAGGATTGATTGAACGCGCGTAATCATAACCTTTGTGTTTTCCAGGGCTCTCCTGCACGTACGTCGATGTCGCATAGATTGGCGTCATCACGGCACCAGTGGAAGGGTCGGGCTCCTGGCCCGCGTGAATCGCACGCGTAGCAAATTCGTGTTGCTTTTTCATTATCGCTTAATGTAGCGCACACCTCCGGGTTGCGATCGAAAATGAGCACAAGCGGGACGCATGTGCTACATCCTTGACGCTCACTGCTTCGGCATATGCAACCGCAAATACGAGAGCAGATCCGACCGCGTGACCAGCCCGAGAAACTTGTCGTCCTCCATTACAATGGCGACACGGCCGCGATCAAACACATCGAGAAGGTCCTTGATGGTCGCTTTTGGTGACAGCGTTTCCAGCTTGGACGTCATCGCTTTTTTGACCGGGTCATTAAAGTGCGAAGGATCGCGGTGCACCTTCACGAGAACATCGGATTCATCGAGAATTCCCATGGCCCGTCCATGTTGATCGACCACTGGGACCTGCGAAACATCCGCATCGCGCATACGTTTAAACGCGGTTAGCAATGTATCCGTCGGTCCGACCGAAATTACTTCGCCGGCTTCGTAACGATGCGAGATTAGATCGCTTAAGTCCCCATGCGGCGGACGATGAATGAAACCTTGTTCCGCCATCCAGAAATCGTCGTACATCTTGGAAAGATATTTGTTCCCCGTATCGACGACGAAGCTGACGACTCGCTTCAGTTTCGTCTGTTTACGGCAATAACGCAGCGCTCCGGCCACGAGTGTGCCCGTAGAAGACCCGCCGAAAATTCCCTCTTTGCGCAATAGCTCGCGCACGGTTGCGAAGGCTTCTGCGTCATCAACTTCAAACGCTTCGGTTACCAGCGACATGTCGGCGATCTCAGGAATAAAGTCCTCGCCGATGCCTTCGACAGCCCAGCTGCCTGCTTCGAGCAGTTTGCTCGACTTCACATATTCGTAAAGCACGGAACCCTTTGGATCGGCCAAAACCATTTCGATTCCGCGTCGCGGCTTGACGCGATTGAAAAATCGCCCGAGACCGGTCAGCGTCCCGCCAGAACCGACGCCGACGACAATCGCATCGACATCGTGCCGCATTTGTTCCCAGATTTCGGGCCCGGTGGTGCGCTCGTGCGCCAGAGGATTTGCAGGATTTCCGAATTGGTTCACGTAGAATGCGCCGGGGATTTCTTCGGCGAGTCGTGCGGCTACATCCTGGTAATATTCAGGATGGCCGCGCGTCACGTCCGAACGCGTAATCCGCACTTCAGCGCCGAGCGCTTTCACGTGCGAGATTTTTTCCTGCGACATTTTATCGGGGATCACCAGCAGAACGCGATAGCCCTTTGCGCCGGCCACCAGCGCAAGACCCAGACCGGTATTCCCTGCTGTGGCTTCGACAACTGTGCCGCCGGGCCGCAATTTCCCCTCGTCCTCCGCAGCTTCGATCATCGACAGCGCAATCCTGTCCTTAATCGAGCCGCCTGGATTCTGATTTTCAAGTTTGAGAAAAAGCTGACACGGGCCGGTATCCAGCTGGGTAATCTCCACAAGCGGCGTGTCGCCGATTAGCGACAGGATTTGAGGCGGACGCTTGGAACTGATCTGGGGAGCAGGTGGGGTTTCGAGCATTGGCGGTTCTTAGGGGATACTTATTGAGGGTTCGCCTTTGTGCGACCATTCCGATTTGCTATCTGCGAGAAATTGTTGAAGCACATCGAAACGGACTTCGCCGTAGTTCAATGCGTAACGGAGAGCGCCGTCCTTGTAAATCCAAGTCGTAGGAATCCACGAGAGGGGCATTCCGGCGAATTGCTTGATTTTGCTATCACCCTGGCGCGGGCCTGGGTCCGCCAGAACGTTGACGTTCGGTTGATCTGTGATTTGGAATTTCTGCAACATCGCGCGGCCGTCCTCACCATTATTCCAAACCGAAACGAAATAAAATTTCACCTGTGGATTGTCTTTAACCGTTTTGAGCCAGCCGCCGCTTTTCAGTTCTGCCTGGCAATTAGAGCACCAGGGCGCCCAGAGATGCACGACGCTGAGATCAGGTGATTTAATCGAATCGAGAATCTTTTGCTCAGCGGGAGATTCAGCGCTCAGCGATATGGCCGCAAGCAGCGTAATCAATATCGAAATTCGAATTATCGACATGTTCCACTAAAAGATAAGGGCGAAACGCCCAATGCTCAACGCCGAACGCCTCTGGCCATGTCATTCCGAGCGGAGTCGAGAACGGAGCGGCTGAGGAAGCCGCGATATAGACGGGAAGGCCACAGGCTGAGCGAACGGGAAGTGAACGAATCAAATCCCGTGATGAAACCAATGGGCAACTCTGCGGGATCCTTCGACTCCGCTCCACTTCGCTTAGGATGACACCCTGCGGTAATCCCGCGTATCTCAGTTGACCTCGGCACAGAAAACGCCTACTGTGGCGTCCCATTCCGCTGCTCTAGCTGCGCGGAAAGATCGGCGCTCCCCCCGGAGGCGCCGTTTTGCCTGAAGGAGGCCCACTTAAGTTTATGATTCACATGCAGGATGTAATGGCGAAGCCGATGCCGGACTTCCGTGAGGGAAGCATCGTCAAGGGACGCATTTTGGAAATTCGCCCGCGGGAAGTATTGGTCGATGTTGGGTATAAATCCGAGGGTGTCATTCCATTAACCGAGTTTGATGACGTCGAATCGTTGGAAGTGGGCGATGAAGTCGATGTGCTTCTGGAGCGGCTTGAGAACGAGGAAGGCATGGTCGTTCTCTCGAAAGAAAAAGCCGCTTACCGTCAAAATTGGAACAAGATTGTTGGGGTTTTCGAAGGCGACGGCCTGATCAAAGGCAAGGTCAAATCGGTAGTCAAAGGCGGCCTGATGGTTAACATCGGCGTTGAAGCATTTTTACCGGCATCGCAGATCGACGTCGTTCCGCCAAAAGATTTGCAACAATTCGTTGGCAATACCTACGATTTCAAAATCGTTAAGCTCAATGACGATCGAAAAAACGTGGTGCTCAGCCGCCGCGAGGTAATCGAGCAGGAGCGCAGCGAGAAGCGCCAAAAATTCATGGAAGGCGTCAACGTGGGCGACCGGGTGGTCGGCACGGTGAAAAACATCACCGACTTCGGCGCATTCATCGATCTTGATGGCATGGACGGCTTGCTGCATGTCACCGATATGACCTGGGGTCGACTCGGACATCCCAGTGAGTTGTTGAAAGTCGGGCAGCAGTTGGAAGTGGTAGTGCTCGACATCAACAAAGAAAAAGAGCGCGTGTCATTGGGGCTCAAGCAAACCCAGAAGAATCCCTGGGACCAGATCGAGGAGCGTTTTCCCGCAGGCCAGCGCATTAAAGGCAAGATCACCAATCTTGTTCCCTACGGCGCGTTTGTTGAGATCGAGGAAGGTGTGGAGGGACTTATCCATGTCTCGGAGCTTTCCTGGACGAAACGCATCATGCGACCCTCAGATATTCTCAGCGTCGGACAAGAAGTGGAAGCAGTCGTGCTCGGTGTGAACAAGGAGGAACAGAAAATTTCATTGGGTCTGCGCCAGCTCGAGCCGAATCCGTGGGATGAAATCGAGAAGAAGTTCACGATTGGCAGCCAAGTGAAGGGCAAGATTCGCAATATGACCGCCTACGGCGCGTTCGTGGAGCTGGAAGAAGGCATCGACGGCATGATTCACGTGTCCGATTTGAGCTGGACCCGCAAGATCAATCATCCCAGCGAAGTCTTTAAGAAGGGCGACGAAGTTGACGCCGTCGTGATCGATATCGACAAGGTAAACCAACGGATCAGCCTCGGGATTAAACAGCTGACCGAAGACCCATGGAAAACGATCGACGAGAAATACAAGATCGGCGACCTGGTTAAAGGCAAGGTAACCAAGCTCGCCAGCTTTGGCGCGTTTGTGCAGCTGCAGGATGATATCGATGGCCTCGTCCACATCTCGCAATTGAGTGAAGATCACGTGGCGAAAGTCAAAGACGTCCTAAAGGTCGGTCAAGAAGTCGAGGCGCGCGTGATCAAGGTGGACAAACTGGAGCGGCGAATTGGCTTGTCGATCAAGGCTGCGAACTACACGGAGGAACAACTGCGCAAGGAAGCCGAAGCTCTAGATGTCCTCCGTCCCGGCGAAGACATGGTCGGCCTTGAAAAGGCTTTCGCCGCTGCCGAACAGGAAGAGTATCGCCCCAGCGAATCCAAGAAAACCCCCAAAGAATCAAAGGAATCCAAGCGCGAGTCAAAGAAGGACTCGAAGAAGAAATAGCCGGACTGTTCGTGTAACAGAACAGATTCAGCTTCTGCGTCATAATCAAAGGCAGCACAGCGTTGCCGGAACGCCAAGACACGATGTGTCAGCTGGGCCGGAGGGCGGTCAGCTCGACATGATGATCACAGTTGATTATAAATCGGCAGGCATGCCGTTTAATTCTTCTCAATCCGGGCCGCGATTAAGGATAATTGCGTTGGCCGTAGCATTTGCGATGGCTGGCTGCGGAAACTCAACCATCGTAGGCAAGTGGCGCCTGATGGGAGGATCAAATGCAATCCTGTGGGAATTCTCGGCAAACGGCGCCGTCTTAGTCGGGGACGTCCGTGGCAGGTACAAATTCGGGCACGAAAACCGGATAAAAATCGAAACGCCATTCGCAACGACAGTCTACCAAATGAAAATTTCCGGGGACCGGATGACGCTACAAGAGCTCGGCGGTTCCAAGCTTGAGTTCACGAGAATAAAGGACACGCACCGCTGATCTTTGGAATTGGTAACTCCCTTGTCGTTGGCAGCTGTCAGCTCTTTTCGCGGCGCCGTTTCTTGTTTGTACTCACAGTCCTCTTGTGGTCGTTTGCCCTGCTTGCAGAGGGTGAAGTCTTTCTTTGACCATCCCCCGAGGATTTCGCACCGATTGCTGGTGTGTGATGAAGCGCCAACGCACGGCCAAGCTCTTTTTCGTCGGTCAGATCAAGCCGCAACGGAGTAACCGACACCCAGTTATGTTCGACTGCCCACCGATCGGTTCCTTCCTCGGCTCCCTGCAGCGGGATGACGGTGAACCAGAAGATTGGCCGGCCCATTGGATCTTTGCTGGGAGCGACTTTGCCGTCGTAATGCCGCACTGATTGGCGGGTCCAACGAATGCCCTTTGGTTTCTCTGGTAGATTCACATTTACAAGGGACATTGTTTTTTCTTCGAGCAGCATATCGATAACCTTCGCGACGTACGGCTCGAGTTTGGCAAAATCTGGCTCTTTGTTTTCGCTTACAGATGTGCTGAACGCGATGCCACGCACTCCCAACAGCGCAGCTTGTTTGGCGGCGGCCAGCGTGCCGGAATGCCAGCAGGAATTGCCGAGATTTAAGCCGAGATTAATTCCTGAAAGAACGAGATCGACATGCTGCCAATGATGCGTGCCCAGCGCTACGCAATCAGCCGGAGTACCGTCAACGCGGTAGGCCTCGAAGTCGCCCAAGCGAATCCGCCGATACCGTAATGGTCGCGAGGCCGTGATTGCATGGCTCATTGAAGATTGCTCAACATCGGGCGCGACGATGCGTACTTCGCCAAAACGCGACGCGACCTTGGCGAGGGCTATGATGCCGGGACTATAGATTCCGTCGTCGTTCGAAATTAAGATTCGCATGTCTTTATTTATGAAAACGTGTGTCAGATTGTTTTTGGCCGAACCGTTGCAGGTAGTATCTACGATTGCGAAAGAGGATGCGAATCACACTGATACACAATCCAAAGGCTGGCGATGCGAAACATGGCAAAAAACAATTGATGGCAGCCCTGGCCAAAGCTGGTCATCACGCCACTTACCAATCCACGAAAGAACCGGGCCTTAAGAAGGCTCTCAAGGAACCGACCGACCTCGTGCTTGCCGCCGGCGGTGATGGGACGACCGGAAAAGTTGCTTTCCGCCTTATCGATAGCGGCCTTCCGTTGAGCGTTCTTCCTCTGGGCACAGCGAATAACCTTGCGCTAGCGCTCGGATTTGTCGCTTCCCCCGATGAAATCATCGCGAAACTCGAAGACGGAAAGAAACAGGTTTTTGACGTGGGACTCGCAACCGGCCCGTGGGGCGATCGATATTTTTTTGAAGGCGCCGGCGGCGGATTGCTTGCGGATTACGTCCGGGCCGCAAAGAAAGAAGAGAAAGAGAATGGGAAGGGTGAAAAGCTTTCCAAAGAACAGGAGATGGCGCGCCATGGGGCGCTCTTACGCCGGATGCTGCACGATTATCCGGTCCGTCAATGGAAGATCGAGATCGACGGGAAGGATATTTCCGGCCATTACATCCTGTGGGAAGCGATGAACATTCGTTCGGTCGGTCCCGCGCTCCATCTGGCGCCGCAGGCTGCGACCAGGGACGGGCGATTCGATTTTGTTTGCGCGCGAGCAGCCGACCGCGCGCTCTTAATGGAACATTTCGATGCGCGCGTAGCGGGGAAGAAGAGCAAGTCTCCGCTGCCGACGCGAAGATTCCGCGAATTACGGATCGTTTGGAAGAGATCGACGATCCATTTGGACGACGAACTTTGGCGAAACAAGAAAAAGAACAAGAAGTCCTCTGATGAAATGAAGATCGTGGTCAAACCGTCGGCGCTGATCATTCTACAGCCAGCTGCGACGATCAAAACGTAGGTCGCGAATCAGAATTCTGCGCTGCCGGGGGTACGCGCGAACGGGATCACGTCGCGGATGTTGGGGACGCCGGTGATGAACATCAGCATTCGCTCAAAGCCGAGTCCGAAACCAGAGTGTGGTAC
>JBKPOB010000016.1:0-56767 GCA_046732875.1 Verrucomicrobiota bacterium
AGCTGTCCGGACTGCTGCGCGTCCTGCTCGCCTCCCCTCGCGCGGTCGGAATGCATGTAACGATACTCGATCCAGAGCTCGACCCCGAAGGCAAACACGCTGCCAATCTAGTCGATGCAATTGCTGCGGGATTCGCTTCGCGGACAAAAACAAAATCCAAGGACACAGCAAAGGAGGAGTGATTCATGCGGAAGAAAAACCCCACGCTCATCGGCCTCTTCGCCCTTACGGTCATTGGCCTCGGGAATTTATGCATTCTGCTTTTCGCAAAGGAAGAACCAAAACAAAGGACGATTATGAATGATCCACGACGTGATATGATAACCGCTCTGGAAGCGCCAGGTCCTCATCCCTCGCTTCGAGATCAGGCAGCCGTCTTTGACCGGTTCGTCGGCACTTGGGATTGTGATTACGCGAACTTCAAGGAGGACGGCACAACCGAACGCGCACATGGCGAAGTTATTTTTGGTTGGGTCCTCGACGGCCGTGCTGTTCAAGACATCTGGATCTGGATCAACGAAAACAGCAGCGGCCAGCGTGAGCTCGGCACAACAGTGCGATTCTTTGACCCAAAAGCCGGGAAATGGCGAATCGTATGGGTGGATCCGACCTCTTATGTGATCAAGATGTTGGCCGGCGGCGCCGTCGATGATCGCATTGTGCTGGAGGGCACGGCAGACGACGATTCGCGGCTTCGATGGTCGTTTAACGAAATTCGCGATAATTCTTTCATCTGGCGCGGCGAAAAGTCGCGCGACGAAGGCAGAACGTGGCGGCTTGCCGCTGAGTATCATTTGAAGCGTCGAAGCGCGGCCATGCCCCAAAAAGAAAAGCGTTAGCTCATGGGCTGTGCCGTGTTCATGTTCTTTCAATCTTAGGCGGCTCAAAAACGTCTGGATTGGCTGGCGGCTCGAGGTCATGCCTGCCGAACGCCGGCACCGGGAACTCGCTCGGCTGTTGCCGATCAAGATGCGCGGCTTTGTCCGCGCCGGTTAGTCTCTGTTCATCAATCTTACGCTGGAGTTCCATGAACGCGTGTAAGAGCGCTTCGGGACGCGGCGGGCATCCAGGAATATAAACATCGACTGGAATGTAACGGTCGATTCCCTTGAGGACGTTGTAGCCTTGCTTAAATGGGCCGCCGGAAATGGCACACGCACCCATTGCGATCACGTATTTCGGATCGGCCATTTGATTATAAAGACGCACGATCTGTGGCGCCATTTTTTTGGTCACCGTGCCCGCGACAATCATCAGGTCGGCCTGACGCGGCGACGGCCGAAAAATTTCCCCGCCAAAACGAGCGATGTCGTAGCGCGAAGCCGCGGTCGCGATCATCTCAATCGCGCAACAGGCGAGTCCGAACTGAAGCGGCCAGATCGAGTTCTTGCGTCCCCAGTTGTAAAGCTCCTGCATCGACGTCACCCAGACCCCTTGTCGCTGGAGTTCGCTGCGCAACTCTTCGTCGATTCCTTCGCTCATTGCTCCTGATCCTTCAACGCTTTATCGTTCCCATTGCAAACACCCCTTACTCCAAGCCCAAACGAGCCCTTCAAACAGGAGTAAGAGGAAAACCAATATCGCGATGAATGCCCCAACAGGCAAACCGGTGAAAGCGACGGCGAATGGGACCAGGAAGATCGCTTCCACATCAAATATAAGAAATATGATAGCGTACAAATAGTACTGCGAGCGGAACTGAATTTGCGCGTCGCCAACCGATTCGACTCCGCATTCGTAGATCGCATTCTTCTCCGGGCCTGGTTTCGGCGGTTGAAAAATTCGCCGCCACAACCACGCTAGGGCGAGCGGGATTAATGGAAAAACGAGCGCCACCCCAATAAAAATGACGATGAACAGGTAGGGATTAGGAGTCATCAGTTTGCCATTAAGTTCGCTCGGAGAAGACGGCTGCCAAGTTTATATTCTGGTCGTGGAAAAGACGGCAAAGAAATTTCGCGGTTTTGCTGAAGAATCAGCAGTCGTTCGTTTTTTGTAAAAATCGCGGTCCGCTTCTGGTGGAGCTCCTTAACCATGGGCCTGAGCAAAGATTGGAAAGAGTTTCTCGAATTACTAAACTCCCGCGGCGTTGATTACGTCATCGTCGGTGCCCACAGTCTCGCCTTGCATGGACGACCACCTTACACAGGCGATCTTGCTATTTTGGTGCGATCCACGCCTGAAAACGCGCGCCTGCCCGTCGATATTCTGAATGAGTTCAGATTTGCAGAATGCGGTTTCAAGAAGCGCGATTTTTTGAAATCCGAGCAGCTAATTCAGCTCGGACGTGCTCCAACTCGAATTGATCTGCTTGCGACGATCAGCGGCGTTAGCAGCGAAGAAGCGTTTGCCAGCAAAGTTTCGGCAGACCTCGAGGGAATCCCTGTTTTGTAATAGGGAAAGACGTTTTTAATCCAAAACAAGCGCGCAGTCGGCCGGCCTCAGGAGCAGCCGACATCGATGCGTTGGAAAGCTAACCTGGATGCTTTTCGAGGATATTACTTCTCCGAGTCGGATTTCCTTCCGAACCAGCGTCGCTTCTTCGGTTCTTCCGCTGGAGCTGGAGCTTCGCGGGGTTTCTCTTCCTTTACGGCCGATTCCTCTTCTTTCGGCGCAACGGCCTCTGGTTCTGTTTTCTTTGGCCTGGCTTCAGCTTCTTTTCGCTTCGCCTTTCTCTCTTCGGCGGGTTTTGCCTCCACCACCTCTGCGATATCAACCCACTCAATGAACGCCATAGAAGCGGAATCACTCTTACGCTGGCCCAGCTTCACGATGCGCGTGTATCCGCCATTGCGTTCCGCTGACCTCGGTGCGATGTCGTCGAACAATTTCTTGACCGCGCGCTTTTGGCGCAGTGTCGCCAGAGCGGTGCGACGCGCGTGAATCGATCCGTTTTTTCCGAGTGTGACCATCCTTTCCGCAAGCGGCCGGACTGCTTTCGCCTTAGCCAGCGTGGTCTTAATGCGTTGATGCTCGATCAAGGAGCAGACCTGATTAGCCAGCAGCGCTTTGCGGTGCTCAGCCGTGCGACCCAGTTTGATGGTCTTTTTTTGGTGTCTCATTTGACGCAGCGAGTGTGATTTTAGAGCCGACGCTTACTCTTCGCCAGCCGCTCCGCTCGGGCCAGCGCCATCGCTGCTCACCGGGACGTCCAGAAGACCGGCCTCGAATTTCATGCCCAGGCTCAGACCGAGTTGTTGCAGTTTGTCCTTAATTTCGTTCAACGATTTCTTACCGAAGTTGCGATACTTGAGCATTTCGGCTTCGGTCTTTTGGGCAAGCTGTCCGACGGTAGTGATGTTCGCATTATTCAAGCAATTTGCTGCCCGCACGCTGAGCTCAATTTCATTCACGCTCATGTTGAGAAGTTTCTTGAGCTTCAGGTTTTCTTCGCTCACGCCGGCAGGCGTCTGGTCAAACTCGATCACCTCTTCGTTGAAGTTCACGAACACGTCAAGATGGTGCCGCAAAATGGCCGAGGCCTGGAGCAGCGCATCGTCTGGCGTCAAGCGGCCGTCCGTCCAGATTTCGAGAATGAGCTTATCGTAATCGGTGCGCTGGCCGACACGGGTGTTTTCGACCGCGTACTTGACGCGTGTGACCGGCGAAAAAATCGAATCGATTGGGATGAGACCGATCGGCTGGTCGGGGCGCTTGTTTTCCTCGGCGGTAGCAAAGCCGCGGCCGACACGCACATCGAGTTCGGCATCGAATTTGTGCTTCCTATCCAGGGTGCAAATGATTTGCTTGGGATTGAGCACTTCGTAGCCCTGCACGACCTGAATGTCTCCCGCTGTCACTTCGCCTTCTTTATTTATGCTGAGCGAAAGTTTTTTGGGCTCGTGGTCGTCGGCTTTGAACTTCACTTTCTTGAGGTTCAGGACAATATCGGTCACGTCCTCAACCACGCCTGGGAGAGTAGCAAACTCATGCTGGGCGCCTGTGATTTTTGCTGCGGTAATGGCCGCGCCTTCCAAAGAGGAAAGCAGGACGCGTCGGAGGGAATTCCCAACCGTGTGCCCATACCCGGCCTCAAACGGCTCGGCGGTGAATTTGGCGTAAGTATCTGTGGCTGTGCTCTCGTCTTTAACGAGAGTTTTCGGCATTTCAAAACGACCGTAACGGATTGGCATCTTATATTTTCGAATGTCGATTTTCGACTGGCGATTGAAGACCGAGAACGGGCGTGCAATCGAAATTCGAAAATCTTAAATCGAAATTCCTTCTCTTCGCCGGGTTCCCCCTGGCGAGTGCGGCTTCACGTCCAGCGACGGAGACCCAGGGACCAACGGCGTAATTACAAGACTCGCTGCGGAGCAAAGAATAAAAGCCAAATCCCCCATTTTGCAAGCGGACAGTTGATAGGGCCCGACCGAGCCGGACTGGCATCTGGCGCGCGCCGTTTCCGGTGCGAGAGGCGGTCTCCTGCAACTGAAGTGTCTCTTCTAGCTACCCTTCGATGATCTCGTCCGGCAATTCATTTGCGTTTGCCGATGTTTTCGGAAAATGTGTGGCCAGCACTTTGCCGACTTCGTTAATCGCTTCGGTCAGCGCTTGACTGAACTTTTCGTTCTTAAAATGGCCGCGCATTCCATCCACGATGTGCTGCCAGAATTGCTCGCCGCATTTTTCGTGAATCGCTTTGTCGCCGACGACGGCGAACTTGTGCGCCCTCGGCGCTACGAAAATCAACACGGCGTTGCGCTCGCGGGTCTTGTACATTCCTAAGCGTTGAAATTTTTTCTGTGCAACAATCAGCGGATCGACCTCGAGCTTCCCGCGCTGAATATAAACGCGAATCTCGCCGGAAGTTTTTGATTCAGCATCTCGAATCGCTCGCACGATCCGGTCATGCTCAAGTTTGCTGAGAAATTCTCTGGTTCGCATTTTACCAACTCGACCCCGCGCCTCCGCCGCCGAAACTTCCGCCGCCACCGCTGAACCCGCTAAACCCGCCGCCACCTCCACCCCCCGAAGACCAACCTCCTCCGCCGCCCGTCGGGAAGAATATCGGCCCGCCGCCCCGTGAAGAATAGCCGTATCCCCCTAGCCGACGCACAATTTTCGAGATTATGATCAGAGCCACGATGAAGATCAGAAAGGTCACGAAACTGATTGGAGCGCCGTGCGAAGTCCTTCGCGCTTCAAAGGCTGTCTTTCCAGTGCCCTTGTACTCCCCGCGAATCGCTTGAAAAATCGAATCGATTCCGCCTGCGATCCCGCCTTCGTAATCGCCACTGCGAAAATGCGGCTTGATTCGGTATTCGGTGATGTCGAACGCGGTGATGTCGGGCAGGGCGCCTTCCAAGCCGTAACCGACCTGGATAAACATTTTGCGATCGTGAACGAACACGAAAAGGACGGCGCCATTACGGCGTTCCTTTTGGCCGACGCCCCACGTCTGGGCGACACGTTGTGTGTAATCTGCAATGTCGGACTCAGTCTGCATTTTCGGGAAAATCGCGACAACGACCTGATCCGAAGTCTCGCGTTCGAATTGCGCGAGCTGTTCATTAAAACGAAGCGCAGCTTCCTTTGAAACAATGCCAGCGTAATCGTTGAAATACCGTTCCGGTTTCGGCGGAATGACTTCGGCGCCTTGGGCCTCTATCGCCAAAAATGCAAAGAATGCTGCGGCCAACAGGGCTACTTGTTTGGCGGGCAAGATTCGTAGTGGCAGCCGTGTTGGCTGCTGTATCGCGGGCCGCCCGCCCGCCGTAACCGCGAGACTGAGAATCACTTTATGGCGACGCAGCAGTCGCAGGCGTCGGCGCGGGGCCAAAATTAAATTGCACCGGCGGCGGTTTCTCCGCCCCCGCTTGCGCTGTGAAAAATGGTCGCGGCGGAAAACCAAGCATTCCCGCGATCAAATTTGTCGGAAAACTGCGCACCGCGACGTTGTAGCTTTGCACCGCATTATTGAAGTTACCGCGTTCGACCGAGATCCGGTTCTCCGTGCCCTCCAGTTGCGCCTGCAGACCAACAAAATTCTGATTGGCTTTTAGCTCTGGATATCGCTCCACGACCACCAGCAGGCGCGAGAGCGCATTGCTCAACTGTCCTTGCGCGGCTTGGAATTGCTCAAGTTGCGCCGCATCGGTGGGAGCTTTGTTCGGGTCAAGCTGCACACGTCCAACGCTGGCACGCGCATTCGTTACTTCAGTAAGGGTTGATTTTTCGAAATTCGCCGCGCCCGAAACTGTGTTCACCAGGTTCGGAATCAAATCTGCGCGCCGCTGATAAACGTTTTGCACCTGCGCCCAGCTTTGATCGACGGTTTGCTGCAAACGGACGAGACGATTGTAACTACCGCCCAATGCAAGGGCTGCAATAACGACAATAAAAAGCAGGATTGCGAAGAAGACCCCGCAACCCATTGTGAATTTGCTCATAAGCGTATCGACGATCGTTAACGATTATTTCTTTAAGACTGGAGTTACTTGTGATGCGACCACCTTCCATGCGCCATCCTGTTTTATGAATTTATCCGTCCAGACAAATTTCCCGCCGAGAAGATTTTGCTTTCCTTCATGCGCTTTGATCGTGCCCTGGCCTACGACAATTCCGGTGTTTTCATATAAGCGCACTTGCAAATCGTCGATTCTAAATTCGGTGAAAACGATGTCGCCGGTGATGCTGTTCAAGTCTTCTCGCTTGTTCACGATGCTGCCGTCAGGCCAGACAATCGTGCAGTTTTCAGCCTCTAGCCGCCGCGTGTATGAGCCATCACCTTTCATGCGGGCTTCGGCCCAGTCGTGCTGGATCTTAATGAGCGCCTGCTTGTCCTCCGAGTTTTGTTTCATCAACGTCTGATCGTTTGCCAGACAGACAAGTAAGTCAATCCTGTACCGCTTTACTGGATGCGGCCCAGCACGAGGCGTAGGAAATGCGCATCCGAAAATCTGGCGTTCGATCCCTGTCGCACAATGGTCGCCTTCAGCGAAGGAATAACGAACAACCGCTGATAGCCCGAGCCAAGTGCCACGACCATGTCTGCGGGCGCGTCCCTGCAGATGCAAACGTTTGTCCATTGCGCGTCCTGCCACCGTAAATCGAGCATTCGTTCCATGTCTGCCTCGCGGCCGTTCGGCGCCTCTTGATTTAACCAAAATGTGAGACCGTAAGACCGGTTTGCTGACGACCCAGCAAACGCTTCTCGCAAAAGAGCTGCCGGAAGAATTTGTCGCCCGTGGTAACCGCCTTGCCCGAGAACCAAATCACCTAGCTGCGCCCATTCCCGTGCGGTCAGCTCAAATCCTGTTGCGGGCAGCGGATTGCCTCGAGCGTCTTTTTTGTAGTTAAGCCGGCGTAGTCCAAGCCGGTTCGATACACGTGCTTCGAAGTAGCCGATGACATCGCGCCCTTTTAATTTTCGACGGAGCAACTCGGAAAAGATTTGCAGATGGCTCGGCCCATAGATGAAAGCCGAACCGGGTTCAGCGACAGCCGATAATCGAATCGCCATGGCATTGCGATCGCGGATTGAAGCGCGTTGAAGACGAGAAGCGCCTTCAATGCCATCAGTTTGGTTGAGCAGCTGCCGTATGGTGGTCTGCGATTTGCGCGGATCGCTCTTCCATTCCGTGATGGTGTCCGAAACGAGATCATCGAGTTTGAACAATCCGTCGCGCACCGCAGCCAGCGCCGCAATTCCCCAAAAACTTTTTGTTCCACTGAAGATTGGCCATCGTCCCCGCGCCGACCCACCATTGGCATAGTGCTCAAAAATCGTACGACCATTTTGCATGACCAGCATGGAGGCACCGCGTTTGCTCTCAGAATATTTTGCTGCCCGCGCGCAATCACTGGGACGAATATCGGCAAGGGCGCACGTTGACGTTAGAACGAACGCGGTCGCGCAATGGATTGGGTAGCGCACGCCTCTGGCGTGCTGGCGAGCACGTCTTCGCGATCGCGGACTTTGTTGTGGTGCTACACTACTCACATTGTCTTGCTTTGAGGAAAGATTGTTTCGGCGCGACGCCGAAACCAGCACGCCAGAGGCGTGCGCTATCCGGAAGTTGCCGGCCCTGCGGACGTTGACGCAGAAGGTTCCGATGTTGGTCGCGGCGCCTTTGGCAAATGGCGCGTGCGCAACTCTTCCACGTTCGGCAATTCGTCCAGATTCCGAAGACCAAAATGATCCAGAAAAAATTGTGTGGTTTCGTAAAGTAGCGGGCGTCCGGGGATTTCCGCGCGACCTGCGATTTTAACTAGGCCGCGCTCCATCAATGTCTGAAGCACGCCATCAATGTTGACCCCGCGCACTGCTTCGACGTCTGCGCGGGTGATAGGCTGGCGATACGCGATAATCGCGAGCGTCTCCAGCGCAGGCGCACTTAACCGAGCCGGTTTTGGCGCGGGAAAAAGCTGGCGTACCCACCGGGCGTATTTGGGATCGGTAGCGAGCTGCCAGCCGTCCGCCTTTTCGTTAAGCTGAAATGCCCGCTGTTGCTCAATACACTCGATTTTCAGTTGTTCGAGTGCGGCGGCTACTTCTGCTTCCTTTACTCGCGCAAACTCGTTAGGCGAAAACTCCTCCTCCGCGCCGGCTCCCTTGATAGCCTCGGTCAATTCGCGAATCGAAAGCGGCTTCTGCGCGCTAAATAGAAGCGCTTCGATCACACTAGATAAAGTCATTTGTTCCTATAGTGTTATGCTCCAATCGCGCTTTGTATTGCATCAGCGATTCGGTCCGCTTGCTTGTCGATCTTCTCCAGCTCGCGGCCTTCAATGAGCAGACGAATCTTTGGCTCGGTACCTGAATAACGTAGAAGCACGCGACCTTTCCCGGAGAGCTCTTTCTCAACTTCGCTTACCAGCTTCATCACTGTGTTCAACTCGGACAGCGGCCGCTTTTCCTTCACTATCAAATTGCGCTGGGCCTGCGGATATTTTTCCAAACACGCCTTCAACTTGCCTAACGATTGGCCAGCCTTGTGCATGATGCACAGAATCTGGAGCGCGCTGATAATGCCGTCGCCCGTAGTGGTGAAATCGCGGAAGATAACGTGCCCGCTTTGTTCGCCGCCGAGGTTGAGTTTTTTCTGCGTCATTTCTTCAATCACATAGCGATCGCCAACCTTTGTTCGAATGACTTTTCCGCCGTGGGCTGAAAGCGTTTCGTCGAGGCCGAAGTTGCTCATGACCGTGGCCACAACTGTGTTTTGCTCCAGCCGGCCAGCGTTTAAAAGATCCAGCGCAGCGATGGCGAGAATCTCGTCGCCATCAACGATATCGCCATTTTCATCACACAATAGGACGCGATCGGCATCGCCGTCATGCGTAATGCCAACATCAGCACCGCTCATTTTCACGATTCGCTGGATTTCCTCGGGATAAATACTGCCGCAACCGTCATTGATATTCATGCCGTTTGGCTGGTTGTGGGCCACAGCGACCTCCGCACCAAGTTCGCGCAGAATGCACGGCGTCGATTTGTAAGCGGCGCCATTTGCGACGTCTACGGCCACTCGCATTTCCTCGAGCGACATTCCACGCGGAAAACTCGCCTTGGCGAATTCCACGTAGCGGCCGAGCGCGTCGTCGATCCGCGTTGCGCGTCCGATTTTGTTGGCGGTTGGCCGGATCGAATCGATTTCGCCGGTAAAAACGAGCTGCTCGATTTTTTCCTCAATCTGATCATCAAGCTTGTAACCATCATGCCGGAAAAATTTAATGCCGTTGTCCTGATAAGGATTATGCGAAGCCGAAAGTACGATCCCGGCATCGGCGCGCAGGGATCGCGTGATGTAAGCCACGCCCGGCGTAGGCAACGGCCCGATGACAAGGACATCAACTCCGAGTGAAGTGATCCCGGCCACCAGCGCGTTTTCGAGCATGTAACCCGAAAGGCGGGTGTCTTTGCCGAGCACGATCTTGGGCCGCGCCCCTGCCGGAGTCTTGCGCGGATTTAGCTGTGTGAAAACATACGCAGCTGCGCGCCCCAATTTCAGCGCCGTCTCAGCAGTGACCGGCTCAACGTTGGCGACACCGCGTACGCCATCTGTTCCAAAGATCTTCTTTCCCGTCACGGCGTAATTGAAACGCTCGAACATTAGTTCGTAAACGGCAAAATTTGGAATTCCGTGAAATCGATTCCCGTATCATCGCCGCGGCTCGGCATGACCAGTATTGGACGCCACGGCGACACAGGCTTAGGATTGGGGCGCTTTTTTTTGCAGCGTGGATGCGAATGCCGAGTCGCACGGTGAACGAGAACCGCCCCAAGCGGAGATGCCCCGAGAGTTCGGCGATTACGAATTGCTGGAGGAAGTCGGTCGCGGCGGTCAAGGCGTAGTCTTTCGCGCCTGGCAAAAGAGTCTCAACCGTACCGTCGCGGTAAAGCTCATTGAGATTGGTCGGCTGACCACCGGCACGCACTTGAAACGCCTTCGTCGGGAAGCGGAAGCGGCAGCGAAATTGAATCATCCGGGAATTGTTCCGGTCTACGAAGTCGGTGAACGCGACGGCACGTACTACTTCAGTATGCGGTTCGTCGAGGGAGATTGTCTCGACGATGTAGTCGATCGCGGCTCGATGTCCATCCGGCAAGCAGCAGAGCTGATCGCGAAAGTCGCGCGCACTGTCCACTACGCACATGAACATGGCATTCTGCACCGAGACATCAAACCGGGAAACATCCTGTTGGATGCAAACGGCGAACCACACCTGACCGATTTTGGTCTGGCCCGATTAGTCGAACACGGGAGTACGGTCACGGGCTCGATGGAAATAATGGGCACTCCCAGCTACATGGCGCCGGAACAAGCGGTGGGTAACAATGCAGCCATCAGCAGCGCAACGGACGTTTATGGACTTGGCGCTGTTCTCTACGAGCTGCTCACTGGCCAGCCGCCTTTTGCCGGGGGAACAACCTACGAAACGATACGCCTGCTGCTGGATTCCGAGCCGCGGCAATCACGTCTATTGAACCGGAAAGTGGATCGCGACCTTTCCGCTGTTTGTTTGAAGTGCCTCGAGAAAAATCCACAGTACCGTTACTCGTCGGGGCTCGAGCTGGCCGAAGACCTTGAACGTTGGCTACTGCACGAACCGATCCGCGCCAAACGCAGTGGATTCTTCACGCATGCTCGAAAATGGGTGCAACGGAATCCGATGATTGCCGCCCTGATTATGTTGTCGGTTGTCCTCTCGGCAGGTTTAGGCGCGATGATCTGGCAAAGCGAATCGATTCGCCGGGTACCTGCTGGAATCGCCGTCCTTCCGTTTGAAAATTTGAGTGACAACAAAGAGGACGCGTTTTTCGCTGACGGCGTACAGGACGACATTCTGACCAAGTTGGCGAAAATCGCCGACCTCAAAGTGATCAGTCGCACCAGTGTCATGGGATACCGCGGCAAACGGGATTTGCGTCAGATTGGCCGTACCCTTGGCGTTTCACACGTGCTCGAAGGAACCGCGCGGCGTTCTAGCGGTAAAGTGCATGTCAACGCGCAGTTGGTCGACACCCGCACCGACACGGGAGTCTGGGCAGACGGATACGAACGGGACTTGAACGAGGCATTTGCGATTCCAAGCGACATTGCGCAAAAAGTCGCCCAGCACCTGCACGCCAAGATTTCAATAGCTGAGAAACAGGACATTGAGCGTAAGCCAACGGCCGATCTCAATGCCTTCGAACTCTACGCTCAGGCCAAAATTCTTCTTTCGACGCCAACTTTCAGCGCCACCGGAGACGCGAACTTGCTGCAGGCAATCGACCTTTTGAACCAGGCCGTTGCACGTGACCCGTCATTTTTTCAGGCGTATTGCCAGCTGGCATATGCTCACGATCTACTGTACTTCCTTGGTCACGACCGTACTCCCGCGCGCTTGGCGATGGCGGAAGCGGCCGTCCAGGCGGCGTCTCGCCTTTTCCCTGATGCAGGAGAAACCCACCTTGCACGCGCTGAAAATCTTTATCGCGGATATCTGAATTACGGTGAGGCTCTGTCCGAACTGGAGCTTGCTGCCCACACCCTCCCGAATGATCCCCGCGTTTTCGAGTTGGAGGGCTACATCCAGAGGCGTCAGGGGCGATGGGAAGAGGCCATACGAAATCTCGAACGAGCAGCTGACCTCGATCCGCGCAACGTTTTTACCTTGGAGCAGCTTGCGCTGAGTTATCAACTTCTACGGCGCTACGCCGAAACTGAATCCTTGTTGGATCGCCTATTGACCATTGAACCGAACAATCTCGAGATAAAAGCAGCACGCGCGTTCGTCGAACTCGATTGGAAAGCCGATACCCAGCCTTTGCATCGCTTGATGGATGACATCAGGGCGACAAACCAGAGGGCTACACAAACCGTCGCCAACTACTGGCTCTTTTGCGCATTGGCCGAACGGGATGCCGCTGCCGCAAAGGATGCCTTGATTGCAGCAGGCGAGAATCCAATCACCTTGGCCAACGAAAATGTCGTGTTCAACCGCCCATTTGTAGACGGTCTTATCGCTAGGATGATGAACGACAATGACAAAGCACGGTCGGCGTTTACAGCCGCACGACTCGAGCAGGAAAAAATCGTCCGAGCCGAGCCGAATTATGGTCCCGCGCTTTGCGTGCTTGGTTTGATTCACGCCGGTCTCGGACAGAAAGAGGAAGCGCTTCGCGAAGGCCGGCGAGGAGTTGAGCTTCTTCCGCTGGAAAAGGATGCCATCGGTGGCACGGAAATAGTCAAATACCTGACAGTAATTGCTGCATGGGTGGACGATAAAGATCTCGCCTGCGAACAGCTTGCCATTGTGACTAACCGCCCTAGCTCAATCAGCTACGGCCAATTAAAACTCCTGCCATTCTGGGACCCGTTACGTAGCGACGCCCGGTTCGAAAAAGTCGTCGCTTCTCTTGCCCCAAGATAGGCCGTTCCTTTTCCTAGCCGCGCCACGCCGGCGTCCGGCCTCCTCGCTTTACGCTTCCGTCCGCGTTTTCGGATTCATTTCGTTGATCTTTCGGTGCAGAGTGCGGCGGCTGATGCCAAGCTTTTTGGCTGCAGCGGTCACGTTGCCATTGGTGGCCGCAAGCGCCTGAGCGATCAATTTTTTTTCCGTCTCATGTAGATCGAGCGGGCTCGTCTTTTCCCCGAAAGCCTGCGTCGAAACTCCGCCTGGCAATTTTACGCTTGCTGACTGCCGAACGGCCATCGGCAAATCGCGCAATGTAATCTTTGGCCCTGTGGCCATCACGACTCCATGTTCGATCGCAGTGCGCAGCTCACGAACGTTGCCCGGCCAGTCATACGTTAGCAGTGCGTCCATCGCATCGGGCGTTAGATCGACAAGTGGTTTGTCATTTGCCTTGCAGAAGTGGCGTAAGAATCCGCGGACCAGAATCGGAATGTCTTCCCTTCGATCGCGCAACGGCGGCATTGTGATGCGCACCACGTTGAGGCGAAAATAAAGGTCGTCCCGGAATTTTCCTTCGCGCACGAGTTGCTCGAGGTTTTTGTTCGTAGCCGCAATGATCCGGACATCTGCATGCAACGTTTGATTGCCGCCAACACGCTCGAATGCGCGGTCCTCGCTCATGACCCGTAGCAACTTGACCTGCGTGCTCGGATCGATCTCAGCTACTTCGTCGAGGAAAATCGTGCCGCCGTTCGCCTGCTCGAAGCGACCGATCCGTCGTTCGTACGCGCCTGTGAAGGCGCCTTTCTCGTGACCGAACAACTCGCTCTCCAGAAGTTGTGGCGACAGCGCCGCGCAATGCACCGCCACAAATTTCGACTTATTGCGCCGGCTCAAATTATGAATGGCATGGGCGGCTAGTTCCTTGCCTGTGCCGCTCTCGCCTTCGATTAGCACATTGGCTGATGAAGGTGCGACCTGCCGAATCGTGTCGAGCACTTCATGCAACGCTGCCGAGTCTCCCCAGATGTTCTCCAGACCGTAACGTTCATCCACTTGTTCCCGGAGCGCGCGATTTTCCTGCTCGAGCTTGCGGCCTTGCACGGCACGCGCGATCAGCAATTCCACTTTGTCGAGGTTGAGCGGCTTGGTCACAAAATCGTAGGCGCCACGTTTCATCGCTTCCACCGCTACATCCACCGACCCATAGGCCGTCATCATGATGCAGGCAGGCGGGCGGGACATTTTCAACGCGCGATCGATCAAGGTCATTCCATCTTCGCTACCAAGACGCAGATCGGTGAGAAGCACATCGATTTGCTCGCGCTCAAGCACGTTCATCGCGCCTGGAATATCGGGAGCGATATACACATCGTATTCGTCCTCAAGCAAACTTCGCAACCCGTCACGAGTGTGCTTCTCGTCATCTACGATGAGGACGGTGGGCTGGAGATTCATTGGTCGATACTCGATACTAGATGCTAGATGCTGGATTTATCTCCAGTATCAAGTGCGCCCGGCGATGTCGAATGTCGAACGAAGCATTCGGATTTGTCATTGAACCGTTGAGACACTCCGAAGTGGCGGCCAAGTACCACGGTGAAAGAAATATAGCCATGCTGAGGAAATGATGTATCCTCGCCGCCGATGCACCAGCGAATTTTCCAAGGGCTGATGTCCATTCTTCTCGCTGGTTGCCCAAGCGCGTTCGCTGCTGAAGACCCTACAAACACGGGCAACGACTGGAAACTGTCGGATCGAGAAAAAAACGTCGAGATCTACAGCCGTCTTCGTCCGGGTTCGTCGCTCAAGGAATTCAAAGCTGTCGGCCCGATTGACGCGCCCACTGGCGCTGTCTGCGCGGTGATCGACGATTTCCAGAACTATCCGAAGTTCATGCCTTACATGACCGAGTGTCAGCTGATAAAGCGGGACGGCGATTCAATGGTTGGATATCAAAGGCTTTCGCCAAAAATTTGTGCAGACCGCGATTACACATTGCGCGTCTGGAAGAAATCATGGCCCTCCAGCGATGGTTTAGTTTTCACCAGTTATTGGGCGCCGGCGAACGAACTTGGGCCGCCAGAAAAGAAAGGCGTCGTACGGGTGAAAATTTGCGAGGGCAAGTGGCTACTCGAGCCCGATGGCGCGATCAAAACTCGCGCGACCTATTTCATTTACACTGATACCGGTGGTTTTATCCCCTCGTTCATCGCCAATCGCATTAGCTTGACGGGAATCACGAAACTCTTCGCAGCTGTACGCAAGCAGGTTAAGGATCCAAAATACGCAGCCGTTCAGCCACAGTCGCAGTCGGTGATCCCGGCCGCGCGGTAATGTTTACGTGATTCCTTCAGCGATGCTGGATGCTGGATTTTTGTCCAGCACCAAGTATCCAACATCTCATTCCATGAAAACCAATAGACTTCTGTTCCTGGTCTGCGTCGCTTGCACGTTTGCTTTGACTGCTTTGCCCAGTGCCGAACCCGCACTAGAAGCTCCCAAGAAACCGGTTTCAACTAAGTATCAGGGAGTGACGGTAGAAGATCCGTATCAATGGCTCGAAAAAGATGATGAGCCGGACGTGAAAGCCTGGTCGGACGCGCAGAATCAGCGGACCAGGCAATATCTCGATCAGTTGCCGGATCGGGCGGCGATCGAAAAGCAATTAACGGAATGGTACGCAAAAACTTCGCCCAGTTATTCGTCGCTCGTCTCGCGACCCGGGTTTTTGTTCGTAATGAAATTCCAGCCTCCGAAGCAACAACCATTACTGGTCACGCTCGCGTCGGCTGACGACCTCAAATCTGAGAAAGTGGTGCTCGATCCAAACGCGCTGGACGCAAAAGGCACGACCGCTATCGATTGGTTTGTTCCGTCATTGGATGGCAAATATGTCGCCGTGTCGCTTTCCAAGGGGGGAAGTGAAGACGGCACGCTTCACTTTTACGAGACCGCCACGGGCAAAGCGCTGCCGGACACAATCGCCCATGTCCAATATCCGACGGCGGGCGGCAGTGCAGCCTGGAACGGCGATGGCACCGGAATCTATTACACACGATTCCCCAGAAAAGGCGAGCGGCCTGAGGCTGACCTGAACTTTTATCAGCAGGTCTATTATCACAAGCTCGGCACGCCCGACACAGAGGATACCTACTCCATCGGGAAAGACTTTCCGCGGATCGCAGAGATTATTTTGGAAGGGTCGCGCGACGGCCGATACATTCTCGCTTCTGTCGCGAATGGCGATGGCGGGGACTTCGCATATTATTTGCTTGGCCTGGAAAACGGGTGGAAGCAGATCGCACGGTTCAGTGACCAGATTAAGGCAGCCCACCTTGGACGCGACAACGCGCTGTATCTTCTTTCGCGCAACGCCGCGCCGCGTGGCAAAGTTCTCCGGCTGCCGCTTGAGTCCCCGGAATTAAGCAAGGCCGTTGAAATCGTTCCAACCGGTGAGCCCGTTATCCAACAAATTGTCCCGGCAGCCGACGTCCTGTTCACTGGCGATTTGCTTGGCGGTCCATCTCAAATTCGTCGCTTTGATCTGAACGGCAAAGGTGAATCAATCATCCCGATTCCGAAAATATCTGCTGTGCAGGAAATGGTCGCTCTCGAGGATGGCTCTCTTTTGTTTCGCGACCAGAGTTATACCGAACCGGCGGCATGGTTCCATTGCGCGAAGGAAAAAACCGAGCCGGCAGAAACGGCGCTGCGCAGCACCTCACCCGTCTCATTTGCCGATACCGAAGTGACACGCGAATTCGCAACGTCAAAGGACGGCACAAAAATTCCACTGAACATCATTTTCCGCAAAGGAATGAAACGAGATGGGCAGAATCCAACATTGCTTAACGGCTACGGTGGCTACGGAATCAGCATGTCCCCAAACTTCGAATTTACGCGTCGGCTTTGGTTCGACCACGACGGCATATATGTAGTGGCGAATATTCGAGGCGGTGGCGAGTTCGGTGAAGAATGGCACAAGGCAGGCAATCTCACGAAGAAGCAAAACGTGTTCGACGACTTCGCCGCTGCGGCCGAATACTTGATCAAAGAGAGGTACACGCGGCCGGAAAAGTTAGCGATCCAGGGCGGAAGTAATGGCGGCCTGCTAATGGGCGCAATGATCACCCAACATCCCGATTTGATGCGGGCAGTTGTGTCTTCGGTAGGAATTTACGACATGCTGCGCGTGGAGCTCGCGCCAAATGGTGCGTTCAACGTGACTGAATTCGGCACCGTAAAAGACGTAGACCAATTCAAGACGCTTTATGCGTATTCACCATACCATCACGTTATCGATGGAACGAAATATCCTTCGATCCTAATGATGACCGGCGCAAACGATGGGCGAGTTGCGCCGTATCATTCGCGCAAAATGGTCGCTCGCCTGGATGAAGCGAACAAATCTCAGAATCCAATTCTATTGCGGACCAGCTCCAGTGCAGGTCACGGCATCGGCACTGCCCTGAACGAGCGTATCAAACAATTGGCCGACATTTACGCTTTTCTTTTTGCGCAACTGGGAATGGAAGGAATGACGAAGCACGAATGACGAAAGTAGCACAAAACCAAATGACAAAGGCAAACGTCCCAAGCATTCGTCATTTGGTCATTCGACATTCCTTTAAGCTTAGTCATTCGGATTTTGTCATTAAGCCGCTTCCATCTTGCGACGGAAATTACTGATCCTGGCCGGGGCAACTGCGATTTTTTTTCTGATCGCAGCCGGGATAGGCGTAGCCGTCTTCCCTAGTCCAATACTGACCCATTACATCGAAAGCGAAGCGTTTCGCGCAGCGATGGAAAATGAGACGGCGAAAGGTTTGCATTTTCCTCAATGCCACTACTCGGCGATCCGGCGTACCAGTGCATTTACCGCCCAAACCGAAAATTTTGAGGCACGGAATGGACAGAAAGCGATGAAGTCACTCGATGCTCACGGCATCACGGCAACGTTTGATCCGTTGGGCGTCTTTATTCGGCAGTGGAGGTTCACGGATGTCCGCGTGCAATCAGGCGATGTTGAAATTCAAATTTACAAAGCAAATCCTGAAGCTGTCGCACGCAAGCCCTGGTTCGCTATTTTTTTGCCAAACAGAGTGTATTTGAAGAAGATTGAAACGCCACAGGCCAACATAACCTGGCGATTTCGCGGCGAGCAGGCCGGATTTTTCGGAACACGACTGCTGATTACGCCTCACGGCCCGGATTTTGAATACTTTGCCACCGGTGGAAGACTAAAGATGGCTTTGCTTCCCGATCTCGATCTCCGCAGAGCTCATGTTCTCATCACCAAGACGCTCCTGACGATTTACGATATCGATCTGGCATCAGATTCGGGCAGCAGCGAAAGCATTCACGCCCAGGCAGGCGCTGGCATCGGCAAGGATAAGAGCATCGATTTAAGAGCGAAATTCAATCAGGTCCCAATTCGTTCCTGGCTACCTGCTGAATGGAAGGCGCATTTGGCCGGCAGCGCATTTGGCGATCTTCACTGTGCCGGAAAAGACCCGAAGTTGGAAAGCTCTTCTGGCGCAGGTTCGCTGGTGGTCACTAACGGACGAATCGACAACCTTCCTGTACTAGAAAAACTCGCTGAGCTGTCACAAAAGAAATCATTGGAACATTTAGAGCTGAATGATTGTTCGCTCGGCTTTAAGTGGAAATATCCCAAGATCGACATCGACAACATTGCTATCGAAGAACGGGGAAAATTCCGGATCGAGGGCGAAATGTCAGTCGAGCAGCGTCGCTTGCGCGGCACGATCAGACTTGGAATTCCCCGCGAATATCTCGACTGGCTGCCGAACCCTGAAGAGGTCTTTAGTCGCAAGCAGGATGGCTACCTATGGACAAATGTGAATCTGTCTGGAACGATCGATGATCCCGGGCAGGATCTGAGTCCGCGTATCATCGAACTGTTCAAACAATCGCCCGGAGCGTACCTGCGACTTCTCTTTCGTCAGTTCGAAGGATGGTTGAAAAAAGGATTTGGCGGCTATTAACTGCGAGTCACGGTGTTCAAGGAGTAACCGCCTCTTGAAGTGGCATTTTGCTTTCTCCCGCTTCCAACATTCGAATGCGTTTGTCGACGTAGGGCAATCTAATCGTAAGGGTGAGACCTTTGCCCTGGGTGCTTTCGATCGAAAGCTCTCCACCATGGTCGCGCACGATGCGACGGACGATTAACAATCCCAGGCCAGTGCCGGAGGTTTTGGTCGTGAAATAGGGCTCGAATACTCGGCTCAAGTTTTCTGCCGACATACCACCGCCAGTATCGGTAAAACTGACCATGACGTCCTTGTCGTCCAAGTCGGTGCGAATGCGCAGAGTGCCATGACGCCTCATGGCTTCGAGGCTGTTTTTGATCACATTATAAAACGCCTGCTTCATCTGCTCGCGATCCAGTCGAAGCAAAGGCAGGTCCGCTCGCAATTCCTGTTCGACGACAATGTCGCGGTCCTGAATTTCGGGAGTGAAAAAGCGCACCGCTTCCTCAACGATCGTGTTCACATTCTCAGGATGGAGTCGTGGCTGCGAGGGCCGGATCGCACGCAGAAACTGTGTGACAATGGAATCGAGCCTGCGGACTTCGGAACGGGCAACATCAATCGATTGCTGAAGCTCCGCCTTCTCATTGCGGTCCAGATCCTGTGCCTTGCGCTCCATTAATTGTAAATGGATGTGCAGCGAGTTGAGCGGATTGCCAATTTCGTGCGCCACGCCTGCCGCCAGCAACGTAAGCGCATTCAGGCGTTCTGACTCGATGGTTTGTTGCGCCGTGCGTCGGCTCTCGGTGATGTCGCGCAGGATCATGACGTGTCCGACGTGTTGCCCTGTACGCGGGTTCGCCGACTCTGGCCGGTCGGAATCACCGATTTCGTCTACAGAAACCCGTGATTCAATCATCAACGGCACGATGTAAAAATTGATGAAGCGATTTTCCGGATAAAAAATTTCCATGTCACGACTAAGCGGTCCGCCGCTTTGGGTAAGCGATCTCCAATCGAGGCCGCGAACACGTTCATCGAGCCGTTTTCCGACGGCGTCTGCCGCCTCCAGTCCAAACAATTTGCAGGCGGCGTCGTTCAAATAAGTGACCCGCCCATTTGAATCGGTCACAATGATGCCTTCATGGATCGCATTGAAAACGGTTTCCAGAAAACCTTTCTCCTGGGCCAAGCGCAGAAAGTAATTTTGAACTTCTTCCGGCCCCATGCGCCCGAGTCGCTCGATTAGTTTCTCAAGAAAACCGGCTTTCATGACTTCGCCATGATTAAATCGTTGAACTGTTGAATCGTCACAACGGAGAAGCTCCTACCGATTTAGCTCCGAAAGCTTTCGCGAGCAGGCGATTCAACCAATTCAACTTTTTCCTGCACCGGTCGCACTTCGACGGTCAGCATTTCCACACGTAGATAATTCAATACGACCGGCGCCAGGATCAAGCCGGGGATACCCATGAGCCGCTCGCCAATGATCAGCGCGATCAAGGTTAGCCAAACAGGGTTCCGAATTCGGTCTCCGATGATTTTGCTATTTAGAAAATATTCCAGCTTGTGAATCACAATCAGAAATACCAACGCGAAAATTGCCAGTTTCAAGGAGACTGTTAAAGCAACGAACACAATGATCGTATTGCTGACCAGGTTGCCGACGATAGGGACAAGGCCGCAAAGAAACGTGGCCGCAATGAGTAACGGCGTATGTGGCAGGCGCACCGCGAGAAGGAAAATCGCGGTCAACACAGTATTGATAAACGAGATCATGATCTGTGCGCCCATGACCGTGGCGAAGCTGCGATAGAAATCGCGGAATCGCGTTGAAACCTCATCGCAGCAAACGGAGTAGAGATTGTTCTTCACGCGATGAGTGCCGCGGTAGGGGTCGAGGCCAGTTTTGATAAAGAGGCTCCCGGCTGCGACGATTCCAAGTATGCAGAAAACCAGCACCGCGGTCGTGCTTCTGGCAAAATTAGCAACGTTCCGCAGATAATTTGCTTCCTGCCCGAGGGTTTGCACAACGACCTGCCTGAGGGTTTCAAAATCAGTGAATGGCAACTCGATCTGACGCTTCTGAGCCCAGGCACTCGCCGAAGGAATGGAAGTATCAGCGACATCCGGCAACGCTAGAATCGCCGCACGAGTGAGAAAGACCGCTGCCGTGGCAATCCCGGCCACAACAACGGCAAACAAGATCAAAGCCAGCCATTTTCTTTTGGTGAGAAAATAGAGCTGGCGCAACGCAAAGTAGGAAAACAGAACCACCAGCAGCGGCACACCAAGATGGAGAAGATCTGCAAGAATGATTGTGGCAGCAAGGACGACATACGAAAGCCGCGCGGGGGTGATCATGACTGGCTTGTTTCCTTAAATGTAGCGCAACCGTTCCGTTCGCCATAGGACGAATCCGGCCTGGCGGATTTGCACCAAGTAACCGCAAGATCTAACCGCGCCATCGATCAGGCGGGTGGCCGGCGCAGGTCCAACTACGCCGCCTGTCCGGTTTCTTTTTCAGCGCGTTCTTTCAGCGCTGCTTTGCGCGAAAGTTTTACGCGACCTTTGTCGTCGATGCCGATGCACTTGACCCAAATGATGTCGCCAACTTTCGCAACATCCTCGGTCCGCTTCACGCGGAAATCTGCGAGCTCGGAAATGTGCACAAGCCCATCTTTGCCAGGGAAAACTTCCACAAACGCGCCGAATTCCTTCGTCGAGACCACGCGTCCCTGATACGTCTGGCCGATCTCGATTTCGCGCGTCATCCCGCCGATAATTTCCTTCGCGCGCGACATGCTCTCGCCGCTGGTCGCGTAAATGTGCACCGAGCCATCGTCTTCAATATTAATTTCAGCACCGGTCTCCGCGACAATGCCCTTGATGGTCTTGCCGCCGGGCCCAATGAGCGCACCGATCTTCTCCGGATTAATTTTGATCGTCTCGATCCGCGGCGCGTACTTGGACAACTCTGGCCGCGGTTTCTCCAGTGCGCCGCCCATGATGCCGAGAATTTTCGTGCGCGCTTCTTTTGCGCGTTGAATCGCCTCTGCCATGATCTTGTGGCTGACACCAGGCAGTTTCAGATCGAGCTGAAAACCTGTGACGCCGTCATCGGTTCCGCAAAGCTTGAAATCCATATCGCCAAAATGATCCTCGGAACCGATGATATCGGTCAGCAATTCGTAGCGTTTTCCGTCTGAGCCAGATTGACCATCGCCACTCTCGGTCACGAGCCCAATTGAGATTCCAGCAACCGGCGTTTTCATCGGCACACCCGCATCCATGAGAGCAAGTGTACCTGCGCACACACTTGCCATGGAGGTCGATCCGTTTGATTCCATGATCTCACTCGAGATTCGGATGGCGTAACGAAAATCGTTTTCATTTGGCACAACCGGTTCCAGCGAACGCTCCGCTAGCGCGCCGTGACCGATCTCGCGGCGCCCGGGCCCACCCGTCCGTCCTGTTTCACCTACGCTAAATGGCGGAAAGTTGTAATGCAGAATGAACCGCTTCGATTGTTCTCCGCCGCCGTAGGCATCGAGCATCTGCGCTTCCTCAATCGGCGCCAGCGTCGCGAGCGCAACCGCCTGGGTTTCGCCGCGCTGGAAAATAGCCGAACCGTGCGCACGTGGCAGAACGCTCACTTCGCAACTGATCGGCCGTAGATCCTGGTAGCCGCGACCATCGACGCGTTGCTGTTTTTGCAATATGCTGACCCGAAACGCCTTCTTTTGGACGTAATCAAACGCTTGCGAGATCGCAAAGGGATCGGCCTCCGGATGTTTTTCAAGGATCGCCGTCTTTACTTCCTCGCGCAATGCATCGACCGCTTTCGCTCGCGCCACCTTACCTTCAGTGTAAAGCGTCCCTTCAATCCGGTCGCCCGCAACACGGTAAGCGATATCCAGTAACTCCTGGTTCACCTGGATCAACTGCGGCTCACGCTTGGGCTTGCGCACCATCCCAGCCAATTCCTTTTGAACTCGAATCATCTCGCGCGCATGCTCGTGGGCAAACTCGAGCGCTTTGACGAACTCAGCTTCCGGCAGCTCCCTGGCCGAGCCTTCGATCATGATTACATCGTTTTCGGTGCCGACATAAACAAGGTCGAGATCGCTCTCAGCCCGTTGCGTGTGCGTAGGGTTCGCGACGAACTCGCCTTTAACACGGCCAACGCGCACAGCGCCGATTGGGCCGGCAAATGGAATATCCGAAACGCACAGCGCAGCGGACGCTCCGTTAATCGCCAGAATGTCGGGATCATTTTCACCGTCGGCACTGAGCAAAATTGAAATGACTTGCGTGTCGTAAAAATATCCTTGGGGAAAGAGCGGCCGCAGAGGCCGATCGATCATGCGCGATGTGAGCGTTTCCTTTTCTGTCGGTCGGCCTTCGCGCTTGAAATAGCCGCCGGGAAATTTTCCAACGGCGGCCGCCTTTTCGCGATAATCGACCGTGAGCGGAAAAAAATCCTGGCCTTCTTTGATGGTTGTCGCCGATACGGCACTGACCAGCACCATCGTATCACCGCATGTGACAACGACTGCGCCATCGGCGAGTCTGGCAATTTTGCCGGTTTCGATTGAGATTGGAGTGGCCCCAACTTGGGCCGTGACCTTCTGTTGCATTTTACTTTTCCTGGATGTGCGGTTCCAGGCCGGTCACCCTGACTGTAGGTTTTAAACCCGCACGAGGACCGCCCGCCACGGCGAGCGCCACGATTCGAAACTAAAACCTAAAATCCAAGGTGATTACTGCACCTGGAACTGCTGGTTATCTTTTGTTTTTAACTGAATTACGGCTTCGAGCAGTTCAAATAGTTGGACGCAAACCGTCATGGTCCGCGGTTATTTGCGCAAGTTCAGCTTGTCGATCAGTTTTTTATAACGATCGGCTTTTGTTTTGCTCAAATAATCAAGCAAACTCCGGCGATGCGCGACCATCTTAAGTAAGCCGCGTCGCGAAGAATGATCTTTCCGGTTGGTCTTAAGGTGTTCGGTCAAATGCTCGATCCGGTGGGTTAGAAGTGCGACTTGCACATCCGCGCTGCCGGTATCTTTCTCATGCAACTGGAACTCCTTAAGACTCAACGTTTGGTTGCTCTCTGCCATAACGAAGGCGCTAATGTAGATGAAGAACCTGTTTTAGCAACCGGGCATCTATTCGGGTGCTGCCGCACTGGTGCCGTTCGCAAGCAGTTGTTTTTCGCGTTTGCCGTCATACCAAAGACGCAGTTTCGCGCGTGAGCGCACCGCGCGCGGTCCGCCGACAATCACGCCAAAGAAATTGCGCAGAAACTGTTTAGCTGGGTACATCCGTAATTTGCGCCCTGAGGTGACAATCGGTTCGCGAAGCACCTTGAAGCGCCCCAGTTTTCTCAACGCGATACTGAAATAAACTTCTTCGCCGGCAAAGTATTGTTCATCGAAGCCGCCAATGGCTTCGAAATTACGTCGCGTGCTGAAGAGAAAGGCGCCAGCCCCGAGATTGAGCCCGAAATAAAGTGTGCCAAACGCATGCAATAGTACGCGCCCCCAAATAGGAATGATTCCATCCAGCGCCACGCGCGCGCTGCCGCCCGCGTAACCAGCTTCGAGAGCAGCAAGCCCTTGCGTAATATGGATTCGGTTAATCCGCGTATCGGCATCAACGAAGAACAGATAATCACCGCGCGTGACGCGTGCTCCCGCATTTCGGGCGGCCGCAATTTGACGTCGATGAATGGAGACGACTCGGGCACCGGCTTGCCCGGCGATTTCTGGCGTCGCATCCGTCGATGCATCATCGACTACGATGATTTCGAACGGTTGAGAGGCGCCAGAAGCCGCTGCGCGAATCGCGGCGAGCGTTGATGAAAGCTCCAACTCTTCATTGTACGCAGGAACGATAAACGAAATCATTTCTTCCTAGACTTGGGATCCGCCGGCGTCGGCAATTCAAACGCGATCTCGACCTCATACCCGTCCAAATCTTTGAAGAACAAGTAAGGTTCACCCGGACAAAACTCGCCCTTGTCCAAAATCTCTCCGCCCGCCTTCACGACTGCTCTGGCAGCTACGTCAATGTCGTTTGGGTCAATTAGGCGAAACCCAAAATGCACGACGCCGCCGGCCTTGCCAATCCGCGGTGCGCTTTCATCAAAGACCAGAATATCGCGGGCACCGGGCGTTTGCGCCTGGATCCAGCCGTTCTGATCGTAAACTTTAATCACACCAAAGATTTTCCGGTAAAACTCGAACGATCGTTTCGCATTGTTTACCGCCAGGGCGATGTGTGTGAGACCATATGTTTGATCATCGACTTTTCTCGGTCCCTATCTATCCATTTCGCTGCTATCATGCAATTGGAAGGTCGTAATAGTCGAGAATCGTCGCGGGCCGAAGCAGCGATCCGGGCTACAGTTTGACGCGGATGCCGAGAAGATCGAGAGAGGAACCGTGTTTGCCCGGGTGGTCGTAATTCTGCTTGCATCCTGGTCGTTGTTTTCGGGCTGCGCAGATACAAAACAGGCTGCGCCACCAGACTCTAATTCTCTCCTTCGCGAACCGGAGAGCGACCATGCAGGCCAAGGCGAAGTGGGCGTGACACGGTCCCGGCGCAAGATAAGGCCGCGGGTCAACGATATTAAGGCGCTAGCGCGTTCTGGCGTAGAGTAACGAATCGAGAAGCTGTCCATCTTTGATGACGTGGTTCTTGAGGCGGCCTTCGAAGACGAAACCGGCTTTCTCCAGAACACGCGCCGAGGCCGGATTGTTCGCAAACACCTCGGCAGAGATCCGCCGGAACGCAAAATTTTCGAAGCAGAAATCGGTAAAAACCGCTACGGCTTCGGTCATGATGCCGCGTCCCCAGAACTCCTCGCCGAGCCAGTAACCCAATCCGGCAGTCTGTCGATGCACATCCTGGCCGGCGTGAATACCAATTCCGCCGCCGGCTACGCCCTTAACCTCGATGCAAAAATTCGTTGTCGGTTGTTCGCTTAACGCACGATGCAAGAATTCGTGCGCGTCTTGGATCGTGTACGGATGCGGGAAGAGATCGCGTAGCGCGACCCAGATTTTGCGGTGGTTTGCGTGCCTCGCGAGCGATTCCGCATCATCTAGTCGCCATGGACGAATCGTGCAGCTCTTCAAGACGAGCTGCATCTATTATTTCGTATCGAATTTGATGCCGGCCTTCTGGACTTCGCCGTAAGGCAAGAGCCACACAAGCGATTCATCGTGAAGATCGACAACCTGGATCCGGTTGCCCCACGGATCGTGAAAATCGCAGCGAAACGGCGGCTCCAGTTTCAATTTGTATTTTTCTGTGAGCTTCTTGCGCACTTCTGCAAGCTGCTCTTCATCACGAACCATGATCCCAAAATGTCGAACGTTCGCCGGTTGCACCTTTTCCACTTCGAAAATTGCGAGGAACTGGTGCTCGCCCAATTTGAAAAATGCATCACCCTCGCCGCCTTTCATCTGTTCGAGATTGAAAACGTCCTTATAAAAAACCACGGCCTTTTCGATGTCATCCACCTCGATGGCCACATGATTGCATCCATAAACTTGCACGCTCATGTCTTAGCTTAGCCGAAAAAGAAGCTGCGCGCTCGGCACTTCTTTACGGGACGGGCGATCTGCACCGCGGGGTTGTAAAGAACAAACCGTTAAGCAACACTCCGCGGAATCGAATCTGCGTACTTCAGATAATTATTCGAACCATGCGCGATGCAATCCCAGTAGCAGTGAACCAAAGGCGCTCCAACGTCGAACCATCCGTAATAATCGTCTTCAGCGCAGTAGCCCTTCTGGTTCACCTCCTGACAAACGGACGCTACGGCTATTTTCGCGACGAGCTCTATTATATCGCCTGCGGCCGGCATCTCGCTTTCGGATATGTGGACCAACCCCCATTGTCGATTCTGCTTCTGCGATTGAGTGAAATTCTCCTTGGCAACTCGCTATTTGCGATTCGTTTTCTTCCGGCGCTGGCAGGCGCGGCTACGGTTGCAATCACAGGTTTAATCGCGCGTGAACTGGGCGGACGCCGGTGGGCAACTGCGCTCGCCTGCGCGGGCTCACTCTGTGCTCTGTTCAATTTGGCTGTCGGCAATTTTTTCTCGATGAACGCGTTTGAGCCGCTGTTCTGGATTGGATGCATTTATCTGCTGGTCCGGATTATCAATGGTGGCTCGCCAGCCCTTTGGCTTTGGTTCGGCGTTCTTGTTGGACTCGGCCTTGAAAACAAGCACTCCACGGCGTTTTTCGCCGCTGGCGTCTTCGTTGCGCTGCTGCTCACATCGCAACGCCGCCGTTTCGCTGAAAAGTGGATGTGGTTTGGCGGGCTGATCGCGTTCGCCATCGCGTTGCCGAACCTTCTATGGCAACTGCAAAATCATTGGCCCACGTACGAGCTGTTGAGCAACATCGCCAGCAGCGACAAAAACGTCACGCTAAGCCCGGTACAATTCATCTCGCAGCAGATTGTCTTCATGAATCCGGGAACGCTTCCTCTATGGCTGTCCGGATTAATCTGGGTGTTTGGTTTCCGCGACGGTCGGCGGTACATGGCGCTTGGAATCATCTACCTCGTCGTGCTCGCCGAGTTCATCATTTTGCATGGCAAAAGCTATTACCTCGCGCCCGCGTATCCGATGCTCTTTGCAGCGGGAGGAGTGGCCGTCGAGCGCGTTTTCGCTAACCGATTGAAATGGTTCAAACTGGGATTGCTCGTGCTTGTCCTGGCGACGGGCGTGTTACTTGCCCCACTCGTGGTACCGATTTTGCCACCCGCGAAACTCGTGGCGTACATGCGAGCTATTGGCCTGCAACTGCCACGTACCGAAACCTCGCATACCGCTCCGTTGCCGCAGATTTTCGCCGATCAATTTGGCTGGCAGGAAATGGTCGCTTCGGTCGGGCATGTTTATAATCACCTGCGTCCTGAAGATAAGAAGCGTGCTGCCATCTTCTGCCAAAATTACGGCGAAGCTGGAGCAATTGATTTCTTTGGTCCGAAGTTTGGATTGCCACCGGCGATTTCCGGACATCAGAATTATTTTCTCTGGGGACCGCGGAATTGGACCGGCGAAGTTGCTTTGGTGCTCGACACACGCGATGACGATGAGCGCGAGCAATTCGTTTCAGTCGAAGACCTGGGCCAAATCGTGAGCAGTCCCTGGGCAATGCCTTTTGAACGACGGATGCACGTTTATCTCTGCCACGGTTTGAAAGCGAACGTGCGAGAGTTCTGGCCAAGTGTGAAGAACTGGCTGTAACGCTTTCGAGTTAATCGCGACCGATCTTTATCCCGTCTCCCGTCGCGCACAATCCGGTCAATTAATTGCGCGGACGGCAAAAGGGGCTTTTTCAGCCTCAGGAATTGCGGATTTTGAATTTGGCGCAAGGCTCAACATCGCTGCGTGTTGTAGCCCCTACTCGTAGTCGCAACGGCGAGGTCAAATTTTTTTGAATCCGCGCATGACACCGGATGCATCTCACTTCAAAAATCAGACCACCCACCAAATGAGTACAACTTCACTCATTCGAAATCAGCCGATGCACACGTCAGCCGGAAACGGATCAACTCCTTTAATTCGTCTCACTGACGTCAGAAAGATCTTCCTTACCGACGAGGTGGAAACACACGCGGTCTCCGGAGTTGATCTCGACATCTACGACGGCGAATATGTTTCCATCGCCGGCCCCTCAGGCTGCGGCAAGACGACGCTGTTGTCGATCCTGGGGCTGCTCGATACGCCATCCGCTGGAAGTTACGCGCTAAAGGGCACAGAGGTTGCGAACCTCTCGTTTGCCGATCGGGCGCGCATTCGCAATCGCGAGATCGGTTTTATTTTCCAAAGTTTCAATTTAATCGGGGATCTGACAGTTTATGAAAACGTCGAGCTGCCGCTTACATACCGCAGGTTGAGCGCGAGCCAACGTAAAACTGCTGTCATTACCGCGCTTGAGCGAGTGGGCATGGCGCATCGCGCTAAACACTTGCCCGGTCAGCTCTCCGGCGGACAACAGCAGCGCGTCGCGGTTGCCCGGGCACTTGCCGGTAAACCAGCGATTCTGCTTGCCGACGAACCCACCGGAAACCTCGACTCACGGAACGGTGAAGCAGTGATGGATCTGCTAAAGGAGCTGCACGCCGGCGGCGCAACGATCTGCATGGTGACGCACGACGAACAATTCGCTGGCCACGCTGAACGCTCGGTGCATTTGCTTGATGGCCGAGTCGTGGAGGACCGACTTGCTGCCTGAATGAGCCAATAGGCACAGATTCTGGTGGAATGTTAATCGCGAACTGTCTTCATTCCTTGTCGCACGATCCGGTCGATCAATTGCGGGTAGGGCAACCCCCCTTTTGCTGCTGAAAGCGCAAAGTCCTCGTCATTGGCAAGGATAGGATTAGGATTCGCTTCGATAAAATAAACCTCTTTAGCCGCCGTCAGCCGCAGGTCGATACGCGCGTAGCCGTCAATGGTAAGCAGGCGATAAATCCGTTTGCACGTCTCCTCGATGTGGCTGACGAGCTGATGATCGAGGTCTTCGGCAAATTGATTCTCCAATCCCCAGCGTTTGCGGTACTCCTCGTCCCATTTCGCCTTGAAGGTGGCAATCTTTGGTTCGTTAGGCGGCACTTCGCGAAACACTAACTCGCGGATGGGAAGGACCGTTAGCCTTACATTTCCCATCAGGCTCACATACAGTTCACGGCCTTCGATGTATTCTTCGGCGATCGCGTCGCTATTATATTTCTCGTGGATAAAAGCGACGCGCTCGCGGAACTGTTCGTCGTTACCAATGAACGAAGCCTGCGAAATCCCGTAGGACGCCTCTTCCTTCACAGGCTTTACCAAGATTGGGAAGTTGAGCTGTTTCGGTCGCGCAATGCGTTGGCCCCGCGGGATAACCATAAAATGTGGGACGTGGATACCGTGATAATGCAGGATTTTTTTCGAAATGCCTTTGTGTTTGCAAAGCGTGAGGCCAGTCGAGCCGCAGCCGGTAAATGGCAGGCCTTGCATCTCGAAAAACGAAACGATGTTTTGATCGAACCCCGGATTATTCCGGAACTGTTCGACGAGATTGAAAAGAATATCAGGAGCGAAGGTTTCCAGTTTTTGGCGCACGAGATCGACATCGTCGTAAATGGCAAGATGCTCCGCTGTGTGACCGACCGCGCCGAGTGCGGCCATGACGTCGGCCTCGGTTTTCCAGTCCTTCGTCTTCAGCTCCTTCGTGAAATCCTGGTCGACGGTTGTTGGGCTTGTGCCGTCAAAAAGCACGAGAACTTTGAGTTTCTTTTTCATGCTACTTCGTGCGTTTGAATTTGCCGGTGAAAAGATAATTCATTACCAGCGTCGTGATAAACGCGGAGACGCGAAAATCCTGTTGCGGGTCGTCATTGAGCACATGAAGTCCAAGCTGGTCGCAGCGGCGGGTAAGCCGGGCAAGAAGCTGGTTCACCCGGAACTTCTTCTCGTTCGTCCATTGGCAGACCGCGTTCAATAATCGCCGCCGTCGCCGTTGCAGATATACGCTCGCTTTGATTCCCGCCGGCGCCGCGAACAGCTGCCGCAAATCGGCGTCGTAGAAATTCGGATACGCATCCTCGTAAAGCTTTCGTTTGCTCGCGTAGTAAGTCTTGAGCTTGACGTTCAGACAATCGTAATCAGCGGCGCGATACTCAGGCGTATGAACTGATGGCTTCCCTGCCAACGAGCGCATTAGCTCGTCGACGTATTCCAGTTTTTGGAGCGCTCGCCACCGTGCGTATTGCTTGCGCCAATCCAGCCCGGGCGTAAGCCAAACCGCGAATGTCTCCGCGAAATCTTCGTCGGGATGACTCTGTGCGTACCAGTCTTCAAGATGCATGACATAGCTGCGGCTGAACGGGCGCGGCCGGTAACTGTCCGGCGTTTCCTCACGTGAAGTGTGCCCGAAAAGCTCCTGCCATTTCTTCTTCCGGGTAAGTCGGTATGCATACATGTAAGCGTGACCTGCTTCATGTCGCATCAGTTTCATGAACCATTCGGGCGTCTCTCCCTCGACCTCGAGCATCATCGTCCGCTCCAGCGCACGCAACCGATCGTGCACGAGAAAGAACGGAATGAAAATGGCCGGGATGCCAATTGGTACAAACCATTCGTCTCCGACGTGGCACGGGGGATGAAACTGGAGTCCACGCGCCGACAGTTCCTCATATAACTGCCGGATAAGCGGTTCCAAGGCGGTGCCTTCGAGCCGCAGGCCAAGCGTGGAAATGCGACGCTCGAGAAGTTCCGCGTCACTCAACGATGCCCAATCGGCAGTGTCCATTTTGCGCATGGTATCATCGAGAACCGCCCTGTCACGCCTTGCTAAGGCCTGAGTTCAACGTTGGACGTTGAGCGTTGAGCGCTAAATATTGAATCGCGAACATGGAGCAGGCCTAAATGAAAAGAGCCAAACGAAAGCAGTTTCCCAGATACAAAGGCGGTGATCTGTTGTCGCGAGTTTCGTCCGACGCCTTCCAGATTCGTCGCGCCACGGTGCGGGACACCCACATCATCGCATGGCATCGGGCGCGAATGTTTCAAGACATGGGAGACGTTTGGGGTGATGCCGGTGAAATTTTACGCACAAAAGCGCGGCCACGACTGAAACAATGGATCGAGCGCGGCCGCTATATCGGCTGGCTTGCAAGTCCGGCCGATAAACCGGAAATGATCGTTGCGGGCGCTGGCGTTCAATTGCAACCGATCCTGCCGCGCCCAGTCGATCTATCGACCATCGGCGAGGGTCGGCAGGGAACGATCGTGAATGTCTTTACTGAGCCGCAGTGGCGACGACGCGGCATCGCCAGCCTGCTTATTCAAGAGATTATCATCTGGTCCAGGAACGAACAGCTTGACCGACTCATCCTTCACGCTTCGGACGAAGGCCGCTCGATTTACGAGAAATTAGGATTCGTTGCGAGCAACGAAATGCGCTTCGCAGTCGATTCGTAGTCCCCCGCTCAGAAAACCCGATCAGCGGCTCTGATGATCGAGCGCTAATCGTGAAATGAAAAAATTACATCTTCGCGTAAACGCCCACCAACGGGCGGCGCGATGGCGTTTTCGATCGGAAATCGCTGACGAAACCGTCCCGTGTGCGAAGCTCCACGTGGCCGACGCTTCGACCGGTTCCGTATACCAGCACTGAACCGACTGGCGCAGAGAATGGATCTGACACAGGAAGTCTCCTGAATCCGTAATTGCCGACGAGATCTGCTGCAGCGTCCCTAGCGAGCTCGGTCTTCGGGCGCGAATCGATGACACCGGAAGCAAGCAATGCATCTTTCACGTAATGCCAACATCTTGAGCGCGAATGCGCATGGGCGCGCTCCTGCGCGATCGTCGCAGCTTGCATCAATCTGCTGTCGATGTGCCGGTCAACCTTGCCGTACGGGTAAACAATCTGCTTCGGATAATACTGTGTGATAACTGGAACGGATTCCCTCTTGCCCCCAGCAGACTTAAAACTGAAACGGGAATAGGGTTGTGTTGTTTGGCTTACGGTTTGTTGCGCCATTGGTCGCACGGGATCCATGGTGAATGTTGGCCCCGAACCTTTGGCAATCGTTCGCTTGGGTTCCTTGGCGATCGCCGACGTCGACTCATTGGCACCTGCTCGCTTCGGCTCTTTGGCGATTGCTTGGGTCGGCTCCTTGGCGATTGTTTCTGCCGGCTCTTTGTTGACGGCTGGCTTTGGCTTCGTTGAAGTCACGGGCGTTCGTTTTTTCGTGATCGCTTTTATCGGCTTATCCGGGGTGCTCGGCGCCGATTTCTGCGTGATCACTTGAACCATGTCGTCCGCGTTCTTCTGATCGTGGCTCCCGAGATCCAACGACGCAGGGGCCAACGCCTGCGCGCGAACAGCCGCGCTGGAAATGACAAAAAGAGATGCAGTTGCGAATGCCCAGAGGGCAGGTCGTTTCCCCACGAACGCGAGGTTATGCCGGGATTTCCATCGCTAGGCAAGCTTTTTTTTTGAGATTTTTTTGCGAGGTTTCCCACGCCAAACCTGACATGTCGGAAAGCAGAAACCGCTGGATCTTTGCGCCTCGCGTGCGCGGCGTGATAAGAAACTAATCGTAAGGAAAATACTCGGGCCCAAATTGAGGCGGGGGAGCGAACATCTCGTCGCGCTGGACGGGAACGCGGTGACGTCTCCGCGGACCGAATTGATTTTCGTCCGAGTCGGGAGCGACGATCCTCGTGCGGCCCGAAGGCAAACGATAAATCAGCCTTCCATCGGACGTAATTCCAAGCATTCGCACCCGCGTCGAACCCTGGCGAGGCGACGACGTCGACGCGACGCGTTTCTTTTTACTGTGCGAACTCGACTGAGCGGCAGTCGTCGGTTGCGCAGCCTCGGAGCCTTTCTGAGATTCCGCAGCAGCCTCGCTCTCAACGGAGTTTTCCGGAACTGCTCCCGGCGAAGCGGCCGCGACGGTGTCCGGCATGGTCGCGGCTTCCGGTTGCCCGCTCGATGTTTGGTTTTGCTGAACATCGGCCGCCGGGGTCTGATAGGGACTCTGAGCTGCCGCACCGTCCGTCGCTGGTTGGGTCGTTAACGCCAGAGCCGGATTCGCGGCTTGTGATAGAACAGTCGCAGGAGCAACTGGCGTGGAAGGATTTTGGACCGCTGCAGGCGTTGGCGAAGATTCGGGAACGCCAACGAGAACGCCAATCGACTTTGTCGCGCGCGGCTGGTGCAAGATTACGCCAACCGACTCCGGAAACAGAACCGCGGCGACCACGGCCGCGGCCACGACAAGTGCGCCAAAAGCCAATGCTGTTCGCAGCAAACGTCGCGGTCGAGGCTGCGTCGGCCGCGGAATTGTTGTTCTGAATGGGATGCCATATCGGTCGGCCAGTGCCAGCCGCCGTTCAATTTTCAGCAAACAACTCCGAATCATCTCTCCAAGGACCACCAAGTCTTTTGGACGTTTATCCGGATTGGGATGCAGGATCTGAGCGAGCAAATCCCGTAATGGTTTTGGAAATCCCGAAAACTTAGGAGGATGCCGCACCGCGTCTGCTGAAAGCGCAACGCCGGTGAGAAGAAAATACATTATCCCACCAAGCGAATAAATCTCTGAATCCAAATCCGGTGTCCGATGCTCTTGCCTCCGTTGCCCGGATTCAGCGCCCGCAAATCCTGCTGAGGAGGGGGCTGGTTGTGACGCAGCTTCCTTTGGTTCGAGTTTGATCGCGCCACTAGGAAGTGGCGACTCGACCGTCGGCGAGCTTTCGGCATCGCTCGTCAGTCCGGCCAATCCGAAGTTGGTCAACTTCACCAGTGGCCAGCCGCCTTCGGGAGTCTGTCCCGGCACCACAAAAATATACGCCGGCTCAACGGGCGGATACGGAAGCTTATGAAAGGCGGCAGAGGAGAGCACACTCACGATTTGTTCCGCCACCCGCAACGTGGCGTCAGCCGGCATCGGTCCGTGTTGGGCAACCCACGCAGCAAGCGTTTCGCCTGGCAGTCGCTCGGAGACATAAACATAATTTCCGCCTTCGCGTCCAAAATCAAAAACCTTGGCAATGTTGACGTGCCTCAGCCTCTGAACAGCGCGCGCCTGTTCTTCGAATTCGTGCCTGAGCGCCGGGTTTACGCTGTCTGTTGGAACAAGCGTCAGAGCAACTGTCTCGCCGGATCTTTCGTCGACGGCTTCGTACGCAATCACGGCGCCATCGCGGCCAAGTTCATTCGGTTCGCCATCAGACCCAAGACAGACGCGATAATGTTGAAGAAAAATCGTGCGCTCCATAACCTGTCGATTGGGGAAGCGAGAGTATGACACTCGCCCCACCGGCCCATGATTCAACCTCGATTTTCCCATTGAGTTGCTCCGCAGGGGAACAAACACACTTGAATTTTGGACATTGCGCTTGAATCGAAAATCGCAAATCTAAATCGCAAATCCGTTTACCCCGTGGTGTGAAGGTAACACAGCCCCGAAAGCTTTCGGGGTTATTCTTGGTTCGAATCCAAGTTAGTCCGGCATTTTGCCAATTGCGGTTTGATCCAAAATGGCCAATCTAAAGTTTCCTTTTGGAATACCCCGTGGTGTAACGGTAACACAGCGCCCTTTGGAGGCGTTATTCTTGGTTCGAATCCAAGCGGGGTAGCCATGTAAAAGCGCCTTCGGCGCTCACGTGGCTGCGCCCACCAGAGCGATTATTCGCTTGTCTAGCTGGAAACTTCTCGAAGTAATGCCGCAGTTGTTGCGCAAGAACCGGGGCCTGTTCCCGCTCTTGAGATAGCGCCCCCGCCCTTCTGCATCCTGTCGATCGACGTAAGCTCCGTAATAAATTAGCCTTCAAGGTCCACGGTCCTTTGTTGCAAATGAGGTGCCTTGGTTGTGCTCCGCCATGTGCCTGCTTAGATCCATGGAGAAGCCGATGTAAAAACCGTGATCTTCGAGAGAGTGGAGGACGTAAACGTAAAACATTTCTCTTCTTCTAGCTGTTGAGCCGCGTGAGGCGAAGCCTTTTACGCGGTTCGCAAATACTCTAAAACCAGCGTATATTCGTTCTCGCCTTTATGAAGGAATTGAACATAGAAAAACTACACATTGCTGTGGGCGATCAGGAGATCGTGCGAGGCCTGACTCTTCGCGTGCCGCGGGGTGAAGTGCATGCCCTTATGGGCCCAAATGGCTCGGGGAAAAGCACGCTCGCCAAGGTTCTGGCCGGTCACCCGGATTATCACGTCACCGCTGGCAAAATATTGATGGATGGCGAGGACCTTCTGGCGCTTGAACCTGACGAACGCGCGCGGCGCGGTCTGTTCATGGCCTTCCAGTATCCGAGCGAAATCCCAGGCGTGACAATCGCCAACTTTCTCCGCGCAGCATTGCAATCGCGCCTGCCAGAAGGCGAAGAGCTCGAGGCAACCGATTACTACGCGAGGCTTTACGAAAAGATGGAGCTGCTTGGGATGGACCGGTCGTTCACGTCGCGCGCGGTTAACGAGGGCTTCTCCGGCGGTGAAAAAAAGCGCGCCGAGATTCTGCAAATGGCGATGCTCGAGCCCAAATATGCCGTCCTCGATGAGACCGATAGCGGCTTGGACATCGACGCTCTCAAGACCGTAGCGCACGGCGTAAATTCATTGCGTGGACCCGATCTTGGCATATTGTTAATTACGCACTATCAGCGCCTCCTGAACTACATCATCCCCGATTACGTCCATGTCATGGTGGCGGGGCGAATCGTTAGAAGCGGGCGGAAAGAACTGGCTCTCGAGCTCGAAGAGCGAGGTTACGACTGGGCGCGCGACGGGGCGATTGAACCAGCGTATAGATAATAGGGTAAATTCACAATGAAAACAGAGACTTCTGCAGTCGATATTAATCGCAACATCGGGGACTTCTCGTATCCCGAAGCTCACGTGCGCGACGCGGGGGTGGGCCTGAGCGAGCGAACGATTCACTACATCGCAGACGTAAAGGACGATCCGGATTGGGTGCGCGAGTATCGCTTGCGCGGCCTGAAGACGTTCCTGGAAAAACCGCTCCCTACGCACTGGGCCAGCAAGGACCTTGAAGCGATCGACTTTAACAAAATCCGTTACTATCTGTCTCCAGGGACGGAACCGAAACGCAGCTGGGAGGAAGTGCCGGACGACATTAAGCGCACATTCGAACGGCTTGGTATCCCCGAGCAGGAACGAAAGTTCCTCGCCGGCGTAGAAGCGCAATTCGATAGCGAAGCAGTCTATTCAAATATTAAGAAGGCCGTCGGCGAGCAGGGTGTCATTTTCGTTGGGTCAAGAGAGGGTCTGAAGAATTATCCGGAGATTTTCCGGAAATGGTTCGGCAAAGTCATTCCGATCGCCGATAACAAATTCAGCGCGCTGAATTCCGCCGTTTTTAGCGGTGGCTCGTTTATTTACGTTCCGCCCGGCGTGAAAGTGAAACACCCGCTGCAGGCTTACTTCCGCATCAACGCAGAAAACTTCGGACAATTCGAGCGCACGCTCATCATTGCCGATGAAGGCTCGGAAGTGACCTACATGGAGGGTTGCACGGCTCCCAAGTTTAACACTCCCACATTGCATAGCGCTGTCGTGGAGCTGGTCGCGCTGAAGGGAGCAAAGATTCAGTACATCACCGTCCAGAACTGGGCGTCGAACGTATTCAATCTTGTCACCAAACGCGGTCTCGCTCAGGAAAACGCCGAAGTGAAATGGATCGATTGCAATATCGGTTCGCGGCTCACGATGAAATATCCCAGCGTGATCATGAAGGGTCGTAAGGCCCGTGGCGAAGTTCTTTCCATCGCGCTCGCCAATGACGGCCAGCATCAGGACACGGGAGCGAAAATGATCCATGCTGCTGATGAGACGACCAGCAACATCATCTCTAAATCGATTTCCATCGGAAAAGGCCGCGCCACTTATCGCGGCTTGGTCCACGTGCCGAAACACCTGAAGAATTGCAAGAACAACACGGAGTGCGACGCATTACTTATCAATGCGACCTCGCGAACCGACACGTATCCGGCAATCACTGTGCGCGGGACGGGCAACGCCGTTCAACACGAAGCCAGTGTCAGTCAGGTGAGCGCGGAGCAAATTTTCTACATGCAACAGCGCGGCCTCACCGAGGCCCAGGCGATGAGCTTGAGTGTCAACGGTTTCGTTAACGACCTCGTCCGCCAATTCCCGATGGAATACAGCGTCGAGCTCAAGCGACTGATCGAGCTGGAGATGGAAGGCTCGGTTGGATAGTCCCCGCACCCGCCGCACGTATGTGACCATCGGACACATGGGTTACAGGTGTCTTATATCGAAATGACCAGAAACCAGACAGCGACAATCGAAACGGAAGCCGCGCCAATTCTTTCCGGCCCGAGCGAGACACGCGAATTTCCGGATTGGTTCCGCGACCAGCAACTCGCAGCCTGGAAACAATTTGAGTCATTACTCAGGCCGACGCGAAAAGACCAGGCGTGGCGATTCGCCAACGTCGGTCTTCTCGAGCTAAGCCCGTTCAAATACGGTGGCACGTTAACTGAGAACGAACGCGCAATCATTCTCGACCAATCGCGCGGACTCGACGAGGTGGCTGGGCGCATGATTTTCGCTGGTGACCAGCTCCTTGAGCGCGACGTGATTTCGGATCAGCTGAAAAAACGCGGCGTTATTTTTCAATCGCTCGAGCGCGCCATGGTTGAGCATGCCGAGTTGTTCCGGAAACACTTCATGTCGCAACCAACAAAGCTTGGGTCTGCCAAGTTTGCGGCGCTGCATCAGGCGCTGGTTTCGTCAGGAACATTTCTTTACGTGCCGCGCGGTGTCGAAATCGAGCTGCCGATCGAAATTTTCCATTGGCTCGATGGTGAAAACGCTTCCGTGTTTCCGCATTTACTGCTGGTCACAGACGAGCTGGCCAAGGTCACCGTAATCGAACATTTCCGGTCGATGAATGAACACGCGCCCGGATTTGCATGCGGCGTAAACGATCTCGTTGCCGGCCCTGGTGCGAAGGTGACCTATGTGTGTGCGCAGAATTGGGCAGACAATGTCGTCGCGCTGCAAATGAACACGACGACGGTCGATCATGATGCTTCGGCGGTGAGTCTGAATCTTCATCTGGGTTCGCGATATTCGCGCTTCGAGAGCTTGAGCCGGCTCATTGGCGAAGGCGGACGTAGCGACCTCCTTGCTGTCTGTGTGGCGAAGCACCAACAGGAATTCGATGCGCGCACGTTGCAGGATCATGTCTCGCCCCACACCGCGAGCGATCTGTTGTACAAGAACGCGCTCGACGATCGCGCTCGCACCATTTTCGGCGGCCTTATCCGAGTAGAGCCGCACGCCCATTTCACCGATGCATATCAAAAAGTTCGCAACCTTCTGTTGAGTGACGACTCGGAAGCCAACTCAATGCCTGGCCTCGAAATTCTCGCGGACAACGTCCGTTGCACTCACGGCGCAACATCCGGCCAAATCAATGAAGACGAACTCTTCTATCTGCGCACTCGCGGTATTCCAGTCCCGGTCGCCCAGCGCCTCATTGTGGCCGGCTTTCTGGACGAAGTCGTCCAACGTCTCGATCATCCAGCGATATCTGAACATTTACACCGGTTGATCGAGGAGAAATTCGCGAAGAATCGCGATTGAAGCTGGGATACCTGTTCCGGCGACACCGGGCGCGCGGTGAGATAATTGTTATTTCGCCGTTTCCTGGTTGGTATTCAGCTCGAAATTGATTTTAACGTCGTAGTGATACCCCTTAATGAGCCCTATTGGTGGGGAATCGACTTCCGTCACGCGCTTCGCAATTGCCGCAACGGATTCATTCACCACAACATTCTCCGATGGCTTAATGATATCGAATTTGGAAACGCGCCCGTCTTTTTCGATCCGAACTTTCACCAGCGTCGAAATTTTCGCGCCGGAAGCGACGGTCGTTGTTGGCTGGATCCATGCGCTGTAGAAACGGTCATGCAGCATATTGCCATACCAGCCGAATCCCGATGCGCTGGCCCCGTGCCCTGCGTGACCGCCGCCCTTGCTCGCTGAACTTGTCTTTCCCCCGCCGTCGTCGGCTGACGATTTAGTCTTCGCGCTAACAGTTTTTGCGCTCTCCTTTTTCTCGCTAATGGTGTCGGTTTGGTCTGCCGTGGATTTCGGCGGACTCGACTTGGGATGCAGCGGTGATTTGGTCGCTTTCGCCAGCACAGCTTTTTTAGGAGTCGACTTCGGTGTTGGCTTCGGACTGAGTTTCGGTATCGCCTTCGGCTTCGCCGTTGCCTTTGGAACAGGTGTTTCCATCGGCGTTGGTTTCGGCAATTCGATTTCGCTCTTTGCCTGAGTCAACGGGGGCTGTTCCTTTGCCTTTTCGTCTGGCCTTAAAGGTTCTGACTCAACCGATGCGGCTGACACCTTTGTGAACGGCGCCGAACTGCTTTCTGATCTTTCAGCAGCGATATCTTCCCCTCCACTTAACCAGACCAAGCTTTCTGCATCTGGCGCATTTCGAGCCGCTAAACTCCAGCGAATCAATCCTGCAATCAGCGCGACATGCGCGAGCGCAATTAGCGTAGCGTTTCGCCAAAAGCGCGGATTCTTCGACATCTATTTCGACTCGGCCTTTGTGGCGATGCCAACCTTCGTAATCTGCGCCTGCTTCAGCGCATCCATCAGCGCAATCAATTTTTGCACAGGCAACTCTCGATCAGGTCGAATCACAACGGCGATGTCTGGATTCGTTTGTTTCAATTCCGCCAGTCGCGCCGTGAGTGCTTTCAAATCGACTACCTGATTGTTAAACCGGATCGTTTCACTGCGATCGATGGAGACTATTTGCACTTGTGCTGACTTGATGGGCGGATTTGTCGCACCGCTCGATGGAATCACCAGGTTCATGCTGCTTTCGAGCAGTGGCGTCGTGATCATGAAAATGATGAGTAGCACAAATGCCAGATCGAGGAGCGGCGTCACATTGATCTCGCTGAGTGTGGAGAGGTTTTGGCGTTGCGAGTACCGTCTCATCGGCGAAATGCCGATTCACGCGAGCTGTGATCGACGTATTTGTGCTCGAATTCCGAAGCGAGCTCGGCGGCAAAATTGTCCATCTCCACAATGATGCCGCGAATACTAGTGACGAGAAAGTTGTATCCAAACATCGCTGGAATGGCGACGCAGAGCGCAGTCACCGTCGTAATGAGCGCACCTGAAACGCCGGGCGCCATCGAGACGAGGTTCGGCGAGCCTGCTTCGGCTACGCCGGTGAATGCGTCCATTACGCCCCAGACTGTGCCGAGTAATCCGAGAAATGGCGAACCACTTACGGCAGTCGCGAGCAAAATCATCTGCGATTCGAGTGAAAGCGCTGTTTCGCCAACGGCACGCTCCATCGCGGCGTTTACCGCGCCCATTTGTGCTGGCGAAATCTTATCAGCGATCCCGAGTCGCGCGCGAAACGTATCGTCCACCTCCGGAGAACCGAGCAGATGAAATGTCATTTCCTCGCAACCGGCGCGATACACGTTGAAAACCGGCGACCCGGGAAAGCGCGCGTTCTTCTCGAACAGCCGTAGCGGTTGTCGATCCTGTCGGAAAGCGGCAAGAAAACGCGCGTTTTGTTTTCGGGCAAACCGGATCACACGCAATTTCGTGATCATGATCGACCAGCTGAAAATGGAGGCGACAGCGAGCAGAGTAAGAACGAGCTTTCCTGCGATCGTCGCGTGATCGAACGCAAAAAGGAGACCGCCGCCGGCAGCTACGATTTCAGGCATTCCTGCGTCACCGGCTTAAGTAATAACGCCGTTTTGGAGAAACGCTACTTGTCATTTGGAATAGGAACGCCGCGCTGCGGCGTGCGGATAGCGCAGCGCACAGTCCCTACCCTGATTTCGCTAAAATATTTTTCGGAAACGTCGGTCGCATTTTTGCGACTGCAATAAACCCGAGGCCAATCGCGATCAGGAAGAACGAAAAGAATTGGCCTCGCGTGAAGGGACCGATCAGTGTCGCGTCCGGCTCACGGAAATATTCGATTACGATTCGAAAAATCGCGTACCAAATAAAAAATAGTCCTGTCAAAACGCCGTTCGGCTCACGTCTGCGAGTACGCACGAACCACAGAATCGAGAACAAAACAACTCCTTCAAAAAATGCCTCGTAAAGCTGTGACGGATGACGCGGCGAAAGAATTGAGCGCAATGCACTGGCCACTTGTGGCTGGCTACGAACTGCGCCAACGATCGCGTCTGATGTGGCGAGCGATGGATCGATTCGGACGCACGCCGCGACCGCGCGCTCGGCTTCCTGGGGGTGATCGAATAGTTCCTTGGGGAATTGCATCGCCCAAGGGACTTTTGTCATCCGTCCGTAAAGTTCGCCGTTAATGAAATTGGCGTAGCGCCCAAAGAATAAGCCGATTGGCGCGGTAACAACCAGATTGTCGCCCAGATTTGTCCACGAGATTTTGTGCCGGTGCGCGTAGTACAAGGTGAACAGCAACAAGCCAAGCATTCCTCCGTGGCTGGACATTCCGCCTTCCCAGACGCGCAAGATTGACAATGGCTCGCGTAGCATTTCAGGCTTGTAGAAGAAAACGTAGCCGAGGCGCCCCCCGATGATCACGCCAAACAGTGCGCAGCCAGTGATGAAATCGCCTACTCGCTGCGGTGGCAGATCAGCGTAACCGCGTTTAGCAAGCCAAAGGAAGAGGAGATAGCTTGAGATAAACGCGAGTACGTAAGCCAAACCATACCAGCGAGGGCCAACATTGTCGGAGATCCGAAAAATAATTGGATCAAGATTGTGCAGATAATACGACAACATTGCGCCGAGTTTCGCGTCATTCCGAGCGAAGTCGAGGAATCCCGTTGCAGAACTTTAAGGTAATTTCACGGGATCCTTCGACTGCGCTTCGCTTCGCTCAGGATGACCGCGCCGTTTCCGCGCGCGATGCGTTTAACACTTTTCGCAAAAACGGCGCGGTGCGGCTGACGCGGTTTTTTGCCACCTGTTCCGGTGTCCCGCATGCAACGACTTCGCCTCCATCCGCGCCGGCCTCTGGGCCCAGATCAACAATGTAATCGGCTTCTGCGATCACGCTGAGGTTGTGTTCGATGACGATCACCGTGTTTCCTTCGTCGACGAGCCGGTGCAGTACATTGAGAAGCAATTCAATATCCGCCATGTGCAGGCCGATGGTTGGTTCCTCGAGCAAATACAATGTTGAGCCTGGCTTGCGCATCTTGCGAATCCGCTCATCGGCTGCGCGGCTGACGCCACGCTTGAGTTGGGTTACCAGCTTCAGCCGCTGCGCTTCGCCTCCGCTCAGCGTCGGACTCGGTTGGCCCAGCTTGAGATAGCCCAACCCTGTATCGACCAATAGCGAGAGCGGACGCGCAATTTTCGGATGCGCCGAAAAAAATTGCGCCGCCTCCTCGATGGTCATTTCCATCACGTCACCGATCGATTTGCCGTTGTAGAGTACCTCAAGGGTTTGCGGATTGTAACGCTTGCCCCCGCAGTCTTCGCATGGCACGTAGCTGCGCGGCAGAAAATTCATCTCCAGTTTGATCATGCCCTGCCCCTTGCAAGTTTCGCAACGACCGCCTTCGGCGTTGAATGAGAATCGACTGGCAGAATAACCGCGCACGCGCGAGACGGGTAATTGCGCATAAAGATTCCGGATCTCGTCGAACACTTTGACGTAGGTCCCCGGCGTCGAGCGCGATGTTTTACCGATCGGTGATTGATCGACCTCATAAACGGCTTCGATCTCTTGCCCACCGCTAACCAGCTTGAACAGTTCGCCATTTCCTGCGCGTTTTCTTTCTTTCAGCTGCTCGCGCGCCGCAGGCCAAATTACTTCGTGCATCAACGTTGATTTGCCGCTGCCGGAAATTCCCGTAATCACGGAAAGTCTGCCGACAGGGAAACGAACATCGATGGCTTTTAAGTTGTTCGCACGGGCACCACTGACTTCGATCCAGTCTTCGACGTCCCGCAAGGTTCGGCGCGATCCACGGATGGGATGGCGAAGTGGCGATTTCAAGCAACGTGCCGTCTCAGAATATGCGTTCCCTTCCACGTCGCGCAGTGTGCCCGCCGCCACGACTTCTCCGCCGTGAATTCCAGCGCGCGGACCAAGATCGACGATGTGATCGGCGCGCCGCATCGTCTCCTCATCATGCTCCACAATAATCAGCGAGTTCCCCTTGTTGCGGAGCGCGGTGAGCGTGTCGAGCAATCGCAAGTTATCGCGTGGATGAAGACCGATCGTCGGCTCGTCCAGTACGTAAAGGACGCCGCGCAGGTTCGAGCCCAGTTGTGCTGCCAATCGAATCCGCTGTGATTCCCCGCCGCTCAATGTTTTCGCCGACCGCCCGAGCGCGAGATAACCGAGGCCGACTTTTTCCATGAAGCGCAATCGCTGCTGAATTTCCGGAACAAGTCCGGCGGCGATCGTTTGATGCGTTCCCCGGAACTTCAGTTTCTCGACCTTCCGCGCCGCTTCGCTGGCCGAAAGATTTGTGAATTGATCGATCGTGTAACCCTGCACACGCACATGTCGGGCCACTGCGTTCAAACGCGAGCCGTGGCAGCTCGGGCTTTCGCGCGCCTCGCCTTCCTCGATCCATTCGGACTCGCGCTCGGCGGCGAGTTCGGTTTCCAGAACCGATTCACCGTCCGGGCTGGCGGCAGTTTGCAGATCCTGGTCCCAAATTTCGCCGAATCCGCCGCATTCTTCGCACGCGCCGTGAGGTGAATTAAACGAAAACAAACGCGGATCGAGCTCCTCGAACGCGCGACCACAGTTTGGGCAGCTCATTTCAGTGCTTAAGACTGTCAGCCGATTTTTTGAATCGAGCAGACGCGCCGTCCCGCGGCCAATCTCCAGAGCCCAACGAACGACCTCGCGCGTCTCAGCGATTCGCTTTCGATCGATCAGACCAACGACCACATCGATCGTGTGTTCTTTGAACCGCTCCAATTTTCGAAAATGCGAGAGTGGGACCAGTTTTCCATCTACATACAGCGTGTTGAATCCCTGGCGTTCCGCCCAGCGCGCGACTTCAGTGTGAAAACCTTTCCGAGCCTTGACCAATGGAGCGAGCACTCTCACCGGGCGGCGTCTCGCTATTGATTCAATTTGTTTCGTAATGGCGGCGAGGTTTTGTTTCTCCACCGGCAAGTCGCAGTCCGGGCAAAACTGCGTTCCGGTTTTTGCGAAAAGCAACCGGAGAAAGTGGTAAACCTCAGTGACTGTAGCGACGGTCGATTTTCCTCCGCCGCGTGTGACTCGTTGCTCAATCGCGACGCTGGGAGGCAATCCGCTGACTAAATCGACATCGGGCTTTTCAAGTTGCTCGACGAATTGCCGTGCATACGGCGACATGCTGTCGAGAAAACGTCGTTGTCCCTCCGCGAACAGGATATCAAAGGCGAGTGTGGATTTGCCGGAGCCACTCAGACCGGTAATGACCACCAATTGTTCTCTCGGGATTTTGACGTCGATGTTCTTCAGGTTGTGTTCGCGCGCACCATGGACCTGGATTGCGCCGCCTCCGTTCAGCCGAAAACGCGGCGCTTCCTCTGCGGCTCGCGCTAGCTCCACGCTGTCATCCTGAACGTAAGCGAAGAATCTCTTCAACTCGCGGGATGCTTTGTGAGGTCGCTCGCCCCGAAAGCGTTCGGGGCTCGGGATAACATACGCTGTGCGGGATTTGCGGAGCACACTTCTGAGAAATCGCCCGGTGTACGATTTCTGTATCTTTGCGATTTGCTCTGGAGTTCCGGCGGCGACTACCTCGCCCCCTGCGTCTCCTGCTTCCGGACCAAGATCGACAATCCAATCGGCGCACTTGATCACTTCGAGGTTGTGCTCGATCACCACGATCGAATGACCGCGATCGACCAGCCGATGAAAAACACGCAGCAGCATCGCCACATCATCGAAATGCAGTCCCGTCGTCGGTTCGTCGAAAATAAAGAGATTGCCAATTGCTTTCCCATTTGGGCGTTGGGCGTTGTCCGCCTCCGCCATGTGCCCGACCAGTTTCAGCCGCTGCGATTCACCGCCGCTTAGCGTGTTCAGCGGCTGCCCTAACCGCAGGTAGCCAAGCCCGACGTCCTCCAGCACACCGAGCGGTTCGGACAAGGTCTTGTCCTCGCCGATTTGCTCGAAAAATTCGATCGCTTCGCTTACGGTGAGCTTAAGCAGATCGTGGATTGATTTTCCGTGCAACTGAACTTTCAGAACGTGCGGCTGAAAGCGTTTGCCTTCGCATTCTGCGCAGCGCACGAAAAGATCACTCAAAAATTGCATCTCAATTTTCTCGTATCCCGTACCGGAGCAACGGTCGCAGCGGCCGCTTCCGGAATTAAACGAGAATGTGCCCGGTGTGAGTCCCTGCGACATTGCGTCCGGTTGAGCGGCGAACAATTCGCGAACGCGATCGTAAAGTCCCAAATAAAGTAGCGGTGTTGACCGCGGCGTGCGAGCAAGGGGTGCTTGATCGACCATGATTACCTCGCGGACACGCTGCGCCCCGGTGACGGATTTGCACGCGGCCGGCTCCGAATCGGACGATTGTCCCTTCACGATCAGCAGATTTCGGTAGAGCACGTCGTGAATCAGCGTGGATTTTCCGGAGCCGGAAACGCCGGTGACGCAGGTGAAAACGTCCAGCGGAAGATCGACGTCGATGTTTTTGAGGTTGTGCTGGTGCGCGCCGATGATCCTGATCGATGAGGACGATTTTCTCCGCGACGTCGGAATTGGAATTGAATTGCCATTCGTTAGGTAATCGCGCGTGAGCGATTGGGGAGCGCCCGCGCCTCGCGTGCTGGCGATCGAGCCCTCGCGATCGCGAACTTTTTCTGATTGCGCAAGCCCGGGATCTGCCACACCCGGGGCATTTCGGCGAGGGCGCCGAAATGTGCACGCGACGGCACGTGCGCTCCCAAGATTCGTGCCATCGGGCGCAAGAAATTCGTCGAGCGGCCCATTCCAAACCAACTCCCCGCCGTGCTCGCCGCGGCCTGGGCCGATATCAATCAAATTATCAGCGGCGCGAATGATTTGTTCCTCGTGCTCGACCACCAGCAGCGTGTTTCCTTTGTCGCGCAAATTGTGCATCACGCGCACGAGGCGGCCGACGTCGCGGGGATGCAAACCAATGCTTGGCTCATCCATGACGAAGAGTGTATTGACCAGCGATGCACCAAGGCATGTTGTGAGGTTCACCCGTTGCACTTCGCCCCCGCTCAAAGTGCGCGTGGATCGGTCGAGCGTGAGATAACCAACGCCGACTTCGCAGAGATAATTGAGGCGCGCACAGATTTCGTCGCTCAACATGCGCGCGGTCGAATCGTTCGAAGGAATCTCGATAGGCGTGAGAAAATCGCGCGCGTCGGAAACAGAAAGGGCTTGAAATTCTGAAAGCGTAAACTGTAGCGACGCTCTACGAGCGCCGTCTCGGCGGTCATAGACCGCCGCTACAATTTTGTAATTCAGCGCTTCTGGCTGGTAGCGTCCTCCGTTGCAGCTCGGGCAGGTGATGTAAGCGCGATAGCGGCTAAGCAAAACACGCACATGCATTTTGTAAGTTTTGCTCTCGAGCCAGCGAAAGAATCCGCGGACGCCGTACCACCGATCGTTTTCGTAATCTTCGTCTGTATAATCGCCTGATCGCTTCTCTCCTGCGATGACGAAGTCCTGGTCGGCCTTCGGCAATTCTTCGAATGGAACATTGATATCGATCGCTTTGCGTGCGCAGGCCCGAAGCAAATCTTTTTGTGATTCGCCAAACTCCGCACCGCGAAAAACGCGCACCACGCCTTGTTTGATGCTCAGGCTGCGATTTGGAATCGCCTTGTTTAGATCAATTGCGATGGTACGACCAAAACCTCGACATTCAGGACACGCGCCGAGTGGATTGTTGAAACTGAAAAGCCCCGGCGTAGGCGGGCGAATGTCGATATCGCAATGGGCACAATGCCAGCCAGTGGAGAATGGAAGCTCGGTTACTGTAGTGGCGGCCGCGGCGGCCGCATCCTTTCTGGTCGCAGGCAACACGCCTGCCTCCACAGAAATCGGAACGACGTTGATCTTGCCTTTTCCGAAGCGCAGCGCTGTTTCAATTGCCTCGACTAATCGCGCACGGTTCTCCTCCGAGATCGTGATGCGATCCTGAATTACCTGAACGCGGCCGCCTAGTCGTTTCAGTTTTGGATCGACATCGACACGCACGACTTGGTTGTCGATCCATACGCGGAGATACCCCTGTTGCTGAAGAAATTCGAAGAACTTGCGCGGCTCGGTTTTCGGTGGAACGGCAACCCAGAAAGTGACCAGAACAATTACCGAGCTTTCTTTCTTGTCATCCTGAGCGGAGCTTAGCGAAGTCGAAGGATCTCTCGAAATTCTTTGATCCGCTGAAACGTCGGGAGAGTCCTCGACTGCGTTCCGCTTCGCCTCATTCCGCTCGGAATGACAGCTGGAAAATTGGGTGAATATCTGAGCCACGATTGACTGCGCGGTTTCTGGGCGAATTTCGCGACTGCAATTCGGACAAAATGCGCGCGCAACGCGCGGCCAGAGCAATTTCAGATAATCGTTGATCTCGGTCATCGTGCCGACGGTCGAGCGCGAGCTCTTCACTGGGTTCGCTTGCTCGATGGCAATCGCAGGAGGAATACCGCGGATGTCGTCCACGCGCGGCTTGTCCATGCGGTCGAGAAACTGCCGCATGTAAGGGCTGAAGGTTTCGACGTAACGTCGCTGGCCTTCGGCGTAAATCGTCTCGAATGCCAAACTCGATTTGCCGCTGCCGCTGGGGCCTGTGACGACGGTCAATTTTCCCAGTGGTAGATCGACATCAATCCCTTTGAGATTGTTCTGTCGTGCCCCGCGAACCTCTATGCAATCCTTCGCGATTGGCACTGTGAGATGTTCTCTGCTCGCAAATTTCGAACCCACTGGAAATATTCGCCGCCAGTCAAGCGATTCGCAAATTCTGTAACCGCTTCGCTGTGCGAAGCGGGGCCAATGCAGGATAGACACACGCCGCATCGCCCACAGAGCGACGGCTACAGTTTAAAGCGCGCGACGAGTTGTTCGCGTTGCTTCTGTAATTCCTCCGGAACCACGCCGCCGAGCGAGTCGAAAAACTTTTTGTGCTCGGCGAGTTCTTTTTGCCATTCCTCGTGATCGATTCCGAGCAGGTCGGCGACAGATTTGTGATCGATATCGACACCATCAAGGTCGAGATCATGCGGAGTGGGCAACCAGCCGACAGGCGATTTGACTGCTCGGCCGTTGCGTTCGCAGCGATCGATCACCCATTTGAGCACGCGCATGTTCTCGCCGAAGCCTGGCCAGAGGAATTTGCCATCGGCGCCTTTGCGAAACCAGTTCACGTTGAAGATGAGCGGCGGATTGGTGAGACGTTTTCCGATGTCGATCCAATGCCGGAAATAGTCGCCGATGCTGTATCCGCAGAAAGGCAGCATCGCCATCGGATCGCGTCGAACTTGACCGACGGCGCCCGTCGCGGCCGCGGTTGTCTCGGAGGCCATGGTAGCGCCCAGATAAACGCCGTGGGTCCAATCGAACGCCTCGTAAACTAGCGGCACAGTGTCGCTGCGGCGACCGCCGAAAATGATGGCGCTGATTGGAACACCTTCGCCTTTTTCCACATCGGGATCGAGTGCGGGATTATTGCGCATCGGCGTGGCAAACCGGCTGTTGGGATGCGCGGCCTTTTCTTTTGAGTTTGGCGCCCAATCATTTCCGCGCCAATCGATCGCATGTTTGGGCGGCGCGCCGTCTTTTCCTTCCCACCAAACATCGCCATCTTCAGTGAAAGCGACGTTCGTATAAACCGTGTCGTGCTCGATCGATTTCATCGCGTTCGGATTCGATTTGTAACTCGTGCCGGGAACAACACCGAAGTAACCGTTCTCCGGATTCACCGCGAACAAACGCCCATCGCGAATTTCCATCCACGCGATATCGTCGCCGACGGTCGTCACTTTCCAGCCTTTGAAATGCGCGGGCGGAATCAACATCGCGAAATTGGTTTTGCCGCATGCGCTGGGGAACGCCGCAGCCACGTAGTGTTTTTTTCCTTCGGGCGATTCGACGCCAAGGATCAGCATGTGCTCCGCCATCCAACCTTGCTTACGCGCGAGATACGACCCAATGCGCAGGGCGAGACATTTCTTACTTAGCAAAACGTTGCCGCCGTAACCGGAGCCGACCGAGATAATCGTGTTGTCCTGCGGAAAATGACAGATGAACCGCTTTTCGGGATTGACGTCCAACAATGAATGCACGCCACGGTTCCATTCCGCTTCTGGATCATTGCCGAGGCGTTCCAGCGCGATCTTGCCCATGCGCGTCATGATTCGCATGCTCAGCACGACGTATTTTGAATCCGTGATTTCGAACCCGACCTTCGTTAGGGGCGAATCGGCCGGGCCCATCATGTAGGGCACAATAAACATGGTGCGTCCGCGCATCGCGCCATCCAGCAGTCCATATAACTGCGAATACGTCCCTGCCGGTTCGGACCAGTTGTTTGTTGGGCCGGCTTCCTCTTTGGTCGGTGTGCAAATGAATGTGAACTTCTCGACCCGCGCGACGTCGTTCGGGTTGGAACGGTGCAAATAGGACCGCGGAACTTTTTTCTCGTTCAGTTTGATCAGAACGTTCTGTTTTAGCGATTCCGCGATCAGAAATTCGTTCTCGCGCTCGGAACCGTCACACCAGAAAATGTTTTCGGGTTTTGTCAGTTTCCCAATTTCGTGCACCCAATCGAGCACGGCCTGGTTTGTCGGCTTTGTGTCGCCGATTCCATTCGGCGGGAATATGGCAGGTGCGATATTTTTCATGAAAAGAGGGTGTCCATTTTAGCCACGAATTCGCCTTCGTCGAGGCTTCCGCCTCCGCACGAGGCTACGGCGTGACAGATGAACAGCTTCGCTACGTTGAATCGTTAAACGGTGACAATGTTTCACGCTTGCGTAAGAACAGTGCGCGGCATTAATTGAAAGCATGTTCGGGGTCACCACCTCCGATGATTATCGGCCGGTTGCGTGGATGGGCCGTTATCCCGTCGATGTGACTACGATGCTGGTCGGGCTGCACGTCGCGGCCGCGATTCTTACAGCCATTCTCGTGGCAATCGGGGCGGGCTCGATTTTGGCGTATTTGCAGTTTGATAGTGCGGCAGTCTGGTCCGGCCAAGTGTGGCGTCTGTTCACGTATGCATTCGTGCATGCGCCATCAGGGTTGCTCTGGTTCGCGATCGAGATGTACATGCTGTTCGTATTCGGCCGCGAAGTTGAACGCTTTATTGGGCGACGCGCCTATATTGGGCTCTATCTTGTTTTGCTGGTTACGCCCGCAGCGTTGTTAACGGTTTGGGGTCTTTGGCAACGCTCGGCTCTTGCCGGTTCGCCAGCGCTGCACTTTGGAATTTTTGTTGCCTTCGCGACTATCTATCCGCGGGCTGAGTTGTTTCTGCGGATCATGACCAAGTGGATTGTACTGATTCTTGCCGCTGTCTACACGCTTCAACTCCTCGCGTATCACGCGTGGAGAGATCTAATGGTTGTTTGGACGAGCATTGGCGCGGCGTTTCTTTTCATTGAAATGCATGGCGCCGGGCCGGAACTTGCCTGGTGGGATACATTGAAGTCGCGCTTCGGTCCCAGGCCAAAATTCCACGTCGTCCCGAAAATGCGTTCCAGCCGCTCGGCGGAACCGGATGACGTTAACGCCTCGATCGATGTGATCCTCGACAAGATTTCCAAGTTCGGAATTGGCAGTTTGACGGCAAGCGAGCGCCGGCAACTGGATCGCGAACGCGAACGGCTTCTAAAAAAATCCGAGTGATTGTAGCGGCGACCCTATCCGCTGCTACTCCTCTCGGAATGCAGGCAGCACGTGTTAGTGCTATCGCTTGTTTCCTAACAAACGCGTTTCCGAGATCTCGCACAGCACGTGCAGCAGAAGCTGGTGCGCTTCTTGGATCCGGGCCGTGGAATCACCGCGAACCAAGAGGTCGACGTCGGCCATACCGATGGTTGATCCGCCGTCGCGGCCGAGGAAAGCAATCGTTTTAAGTCTGCGCGCTTTTGCTTCTTGCAGCGCGCGCTCGACATTTTTCGATTTGCCGGACGTAGTCAGGCAAATCAGCACATCTCCGGGAACACCGAACGCCGCCACCTGGCGAGAGAAAATTTCGTTGAAGCCATAATCGTTGCCAGCGGCGGTAAGCAGTCCGCCATCGCCGACAAGGCAAATTGCCGGATAAGCGGGACGATCTTTCGTAAATCGGACGACAAACTCGGTTGCAAAATGCGATGCATCAGCCGCGCTGCCGCCATTCCCACAAACGAGCAATTTGTTCCCCGCGCGCAAACATTTTTCGATCAGGTCCGCAGCCTTTGTGACTTGCCCATCAAGATCGGGAAGCGATTGGAGCGTCGCTTTCGCAGCAACGACTGCGTTTTTAAAAATTTCAGATGGGCTGTGCATGAATCATCTGATCGTAATTGAAACAACTGTGTGAAAACCAGATCTTTTCCTCGTTGGGATAGGCATTTTTCGGAACTTCGTCTCCCACTTTCCGTAGAAGTGCTTGTGCACGGTGTAACGCTCGAACTCACATGTAAGCTTCTCCGACGCTACGCTTTGGCGAGGCTGCGAGTCCCCTTATGGAACTCAGCCGATGATCACGAAGGAAACCGTTTCTGCCGGGACGGATGGCCTTGCCATAATGAACAAACGAAGCGCACTCAGCGACCAGCAGACAGCTAAGAGGACGAAAAATGGATTTCAACGGCCTCACTGAATCACTTGGAACACACCAGCATGAACCCGATGAGTGTCCGCATTGTTGCGGCGTAGTGCGTGTGCATCATAACGGACTTTGCCTCGGTTGTTTGGTGCAAGCGGGACTGACCGAAGACGACTGCGCTGAGGGCGAGAATCTCGACGCCCTTCTTTCCGAAATTGAATAGTTAGGTGGATCAAACACCTATCATCGTTTCCTTCGTATTTCCGAGCTCAATCTTTGGATTGTGACAGCATCGTTAAATTCGCTCGTCCTGCAAAATAATTGGAACCTTCAACCTTCAGTTTCCGTAGAAGTAAGCGTGCGGGAAATTCGACCAATCCAAGAGGCGCTCCCAGCATGCTGTTCCGCCTGCGTTCAGAGATCACTTACCTGGCCTGATTCCGATTTTCGTTTCCGACTTTGTCCCACGGTTTTCACATTTTTGAGGGTGAGTTTTTCGAGGACCCGCTCCTCGGTCACGAAGACCTAGATGCGGGTTCCTCCTCACTCTCACGGTCCCGCGCGGTTAGCGGGTTAGCAGCAGTTGGAGGAACTCATCAAATGAGGATAGAAGGTCATCTCCCGCATGTCGGGCGAGCGACCAAGGGCGGCAGCTTGCCCTATAACAGCTCGAACGGGAATGGAGCGAAAGCTCCTCGTGTTACAATTGACTTCCCAGTAGCGCCCACAAACAGGGTGCCCGGTTGGAAGTCGGCTCTCGACATCATGTTCATTCTACTTGCGTTGCCGATCTGGCTGCCCCTGATGATTTTGCTCATGGTGGTGACGCGACTTGCCTCGCCAGGCCCAATCTTTTACCGCCAGGAGCGCATCGGTCTCGGGGGAAGACATTTTTCAATCTGGAAGTTCCGGACAATGAAGGTGAGTGCTGAGACACAAAGTCACGAACACTACTTTCAAAAATTGATGAAGGTCGATTGTCCGATGACGAAGCTGGATGCTTATGGCGATCCGCGCCTTGCCCCCTTCGGTCGATTTCTGCGTGCGAGCGGCTTGGATGAGTTGCCTCAAATCTTCAATGTCCTTTGCGGCGAAATGAGCCTGGTCGGGCCACGGCCTTGCACGCCAACTGAATTTTCCCATTACGAGCCATGGCAACGAGAACGCGTGAACGGTCTGCCGGGGCTCACCGGATACTGGCAGGTAAGCGGCAAGAACAAAACGACGTTCAACGAGATGATCGTGATGGATCTGTTCTATCTCAAGAACCTATCGATCCTGCTCGACCTGAAAATCATGTTCAAGACTTGCGCTGTCATCGCTCGGCAATTGCTCGAATCCAGACGGCCGGCGCAGTCTAGCCGGCAAGACAGCCCCCTCTTCGCACCGGCTCCGATTTTACAAACGTTGGTCGAATCGGCTCGAAAAAGTCCGCGCTCGCCAACAACGCTTTTACAGGGCCTCGCAGAATCAGCACCCAAACCATGAAGAAGCAAATCACAGTCGGCATCGTCGGGTGCGGTTACTGGGGACCACTCCTGGTTCGCAACTTCAAAAGCCTTTCGGACTGCCAACTTCAAGCCGTCTGCGACGTCAATACGGAGCGCCTGAAGCATATCCGCGCGCTGTATCCGGATATCGAAGGCATCACGCAAACGCAGCAACTCTTGAACGGCGCAAACATGGACGCCGTCGTCGTTGCCACGCCAGTAAAGCATCATTATTCATTGGCCAAGGCAAGCCTCCTGGCGGGTAAGCACGTGTTGATCGAAAAACCGATGGCGTCGTCTTCAGCCGAGTGCGAGGAACTAATCGAAATCGCCGACCGCAAGGGCTTGGTTTTAATGCTCGATCACACGTTTCTCTACTCTTCGCCCGTGCAAAAGATTGCCCAAATCGTCCAAGCCGGAGATCTCGGCGAGATCCGCTATATCAATTGCCGCCGTCTGAACCTGGGACTTTTCCAAAAGGACATCAATGTTGCCTGGGATCTGGCGCCGCACGATATCTCGATCATTCTCCATATTCTGAATGAATTTCCCACTACGGTTAACTGCCAGGGAAACGCTCATATCACGCCGGGAGTAGAAGACGTGACTAATATGTCGCTCTCCTTCTCGCGTAAACGCTTCGCGACCATCCAGAGCAGCTGGCTCGAGCCGCGGAAAATTCGAGAAATGACTATTGTCGGTACGCGACGCATGATCGTGTATGACGATTTGCGGACACGCGAAAAAATCCGTATCTACGATGCACGGGTAGAACGTCCACCGCACTACGACACGTTCGCCGAATTCCAATACTCGTATCATTACGGAGACAGTTACATCCCGTACCTTCATCAGGAGGAACCGCTAAAGCTCGCTTGTCAGCATTTTGTTGATTGCATCAAGACGAATTCTCAGCCGCTAACGGATGGCCGTCGGGGTCTGGAAATGGTCAGGATCCTCGAGGCAGCCAGCGCTTCACTCAAGATGAACGGTGCACCGGTGACATTTTCTCAACCGAGTGCCGCAGTGCCGTCTCGCGCTCCTCTTAAAGCCGAAGAGATTTTTCAGGTCGAAGCATTCGCTGGATGAGTTTCGGCGAGCTTTATATCAGCTCAGCGCGAGCGTGTGAAGCTTGACCTCAACTCCCCACGGTCCATCGCATAACCACAGCACAAAATGAAAGTTCCTTTCCTCGATTTGAAGGCGCATCACGCCCCTTTTATTGAACAATTCGATCGCGCTATTCGTAAAGTAATTGAGAGCAGCGCCTTTGCCGGCGGACCGTTCGTGGAAAAGTTCGAAGAGGAGTTCGCGGCATTCTGCGGGTCCTCCTACGCGATCGCCGTGGGCAATGGAACCGACGCCCTTTGGCTTACTCTCCTGGCGCTTGGCGTCGGCGAAGGCGATGAAGTCATTACGGTCCCGAACACATTTATCGCCACCGCCGAGGCGATTACTTACTGCAAAGCTCGGCCGGTTTTCGTGGATGTGGACCAGGATACGTTCACGATGAACCCGGCGGAACTTGAGAAGAGACTGACCAAGAGAACCAAAGCGATTATTCCGGTTCACCTTTTCGGGCAACCGGCGGATATGGATCCGATTTTGGACTTCGCGCGCGCAAACGGACTTTTCGTCGTTGAAGATGCCGCTCAGGCTCATGGCGCTGAGTACAAAGGCCGAAAAGCAGGCACGATGGGCGACGCGGGTTCCTTCAGTTTTTATCCTGGAAAAAATCTCGGCGCGTTCGGCGAGGCTGGCGCAATCGTGACGAACGATCCTGAGTTACGGAAGCAGATCCAGATGCTGCGAGACCACGGTCAGTCACGAAAGTATTACCACGCCACGATGGGATGGAATTGCCGGATGGACGGCATTCAGGCAGCGGTCTTGTCCATCAAACTACGTCATCTTAACGAAGCAAATTCTCTGCGGCGCAAACATGCCTTGGAATACAATCAGGCTTTCGCCGGAATGGATGAGGTTCTTACACCATGCGAGGCAGAGTACGCGCGCCACGTTTATCACGTGTATGCCATTCGGTTACAGGAACGCGACGCAGTCTTGCGAAGTCTCCAGGAAAAAGGAGTCGGGTGCGCGGTGCATTATCCGGTTCCGATTCATCTGCAGGAAGCTGGCCGAAATCTCGGCTACACAAAGGGCGCATTCCCAATTGCGGAGAATCTGGCCAACCAGTTTCTTTCTTTACCGATGTTTCCGGAGTTGACGGAAGAACAAATCGAATACGTCGCTGGCTGCATTAGCGAAGCGGTTGGCGTGGAAGCGCTAGTCTAGAAAAGCTTTTTGAAAACACTCCAATCAGAAGAAGCACAAGCCGTGGAAGCGGCGCCCTTTTCTGGCGACGATTCCATGGTAGAGCCGAAGGCGAGCGAAGAATCGCTGCAAACATGGATTATTGATCCCATCAACAATCCTGGTTGGGATCTTGTTGTTGCCTTGCATCGCGACGCCGGTTGCTTCCACACCAGTGCCTGGGCAAAGGTGCTTCACAAGACTTACAACCATCAGCCGTTTTACCTTCAATTTTCCCGCGGACGCAGACTGGCCGCGTTGATACCACTGATGGAAGTGCGCAGTGCGCTCACGGGGCGCCGCGGTGTCTGCCTGCCATTCAGCGATGTGTGCGAGCCGCTCATCTTTGATCCAGAAGTAACCGACGTAGTAAGAGATCGCCTAGTCCGCTTCGCGCAGGAACGCAGCTGGAAACACTTGGAAATCCGCGGAGGCAAATGGTTCCAATCCGACTCGAGTTCGGCAACGAAATTCTACGGACATACACTCGATTTCCGCCGCCGCGTCGACGAAATGGCCAATCGCTTCGACAGTCAAGTTCGTCGCGCTATTCGTAAAGCGGAACGCAGCAATGTGAGCGCGCTCGTTGTCCGCAATCGCCAGGCTATCGACGATTTTTACCGGCTCCACATGCAGACGCGCCGGCGTCACGGTCTCCCACCGCAACCAGCATCGTTTTTCCAGAACATTTACGAGTATATCATCAAGCCCGGTCTGGGGTTCATTGTTCTGGCACACCGCGCGTCACGCCCAATTGCTGCGGCGGTTTTCTTCCGCTTCGGAAAGAACGC